>WGAA01000047.1 GCA_015489285.1 Anaerolineae bacterium
AACGCTTTGTCTGTGCTCATGATCATCCCTTTCGTTATAAGAGGATGACCATAATCATACAGCCTGTGGGTTCAGTTGGTAAGGTGCCAGAAAATTTCTCTTCTCAAGACCATTTTTCGTACTTCGGCCCCTGATTGCGCAAAACTTGGGTCGAAGACTTCGGAACTCTGGACTACTTCCTCAGCAATCCCAGGGCATCGTCGCGGATGACGGTGGGTGTCCGTTCATCGGGTGACCTCCGGATAGTAGGTGCGTTGGGCGTGACGGGCATTGTGCGCGGGGATGTGGACGGTGAGGCCCCCTCCTTCCGTCGTCAGGAGGGGCCCCTGTCGCGTCACGCGGAGGACCGCGCTTGCCTTGCGGCTCCCTGCCTGAACGGTGACGAAGTAGTCCCCCGGGTCCGCGTTGCGGGTGTCCACGAAGAAGCGCACTTGCCCGCCGGTCCCGACGACAAGGGAGGTGGAAAGGGTGCGGCCGTTGACAATAATGTGGCCGCGGTCGGTGGTCGGAAGGTTCGCGGCCACCAGGGTGAAGACGCTGCCCATTTTGCCCGTGGCGTGGTCGGCGTGCAGGTACGGGGGCGGCGTCTCCCCCAGGGGGATGGGCCGCGTCCAGCGCAGGTCCCGGTGGCGTCCCAACTGACCGTAGGCGTCGCTTCCCCAGCAGACGACGCCGCGGCCATGGTCGGCATCGAGGCGGGCACAGGTGTGATCGAAGGCCACGCTCACGTCCTCGACGCCGCCTCAGGGCTCGAAGGCGGCGGTGGGCAGCGTTCGCGTCCAGTACGTGCCGTCCCCCACCTGGCCGTAGGCGTTCCAGCCCCAGCAGCGCACGCCCCCACCGACGACGGCACAGGTGGTGTATCCGCCCGCGTCCAGGGCTGTGGCCGCGCCGCCCAGGTTCTGCACTTGGACGGGCCTATCGCTTTCCCAGCCCACGCTCGGGTGTCCCAACTGACCCTGGCCGTTGGTCCCCCAGCACCACACCTGCCCGTTTTGCAGCAGGGCACAGGTGTGGTCGTCCCCGGCCGTCACGCTCCGGGCCGGGGCAGGCAAGTTGACCCGCACGGGGGAGGTACGTTCCTGGGTGGAACCGTCGCCTATCTGGCCGAAGGTGTTGGCGCCCCAGCAGTACACGCTGCCGTTCGTCAGCACCGCGCAGGCGTGCCTCGCACCGACGCCGATACTCTTCGCCGGGCCGAGCGCGGTCACCGCAACGGGCAGATGGTGATCTTCGTGGGAGCCAACCCCCAACTGGCCGCGGTTGTTGTGTCCCCAGCACGTGACCGTGCCGTTCGTCAGCAAGGCGCAGGAGAAGTCCTTGCCCACGCGCACCGCCTTGGCTTGGCCGCCCAGGTGCTGGACGGCCACCGGCGTGGTGGACAGGGTCGTGCTGCCATCCCCCAGTTGGCCGTACCTGTTGTCTCCCCAGCAGCGCAGTCCCCCGTCCGCCATCAGGACGCAGGAATGGCTCTCCCCGGTCGCCACGTCCACCACACCGGACGCGGGGGATGCCAGGCGGGTCGGCGCGGATGTGTCGTCCATGAGACTTGTGTTGAACCGCTGGCCCCAGCACCAGAGGGAACCGTTCGTGGCCACCGCGCAGGTGAAGTTGTTGCCCGCGCTGACATCGCGCACGGCCCCCAGGTCGAACACGCGGCGGGGCACGGGGCTCAGGGTCAGGGAGCCGTTTCCCAGTTGCCCCCACCGGTTGCTCCCCCAGCAGAAGCCCCGGCCGTCGTCGAGGACCGCGCAGGTGTGCTCGGCCCCCGCGGAGGTGGCCATGTAGAAGACGTCCCGGCTCATGCCAAGGACCGGGGCCGGTTCGTGGCGGCTCACCGTGGTGCCGTCACCCAACTGGCCGTAGCGGTTCCAGCCCCAGCAGAGGAGGCTGTGGTCCGCGGTGAGGATGCAGGTGTGCCCCATGCCCGCGCGCATGAGGAGGACGGTCACGTTTCTGCTCCCCGCCGCGGGCATCTGCAGAAGCCCGTCCCAGCCCCAGCAGGAGAGGCGTGGGGTGCCCTGGGGGTCCCGGTACGCGGCGCATGTGTGGTTGCACCCGGCTTCGATGGTCTCACCCCGGCCGGAGACCGCGGTGACCTGGACGGGCGTGTCGGATTGGTCGATGCCGCTGACGCCCAGTTGCCCGCGGCTGTTCCAGCCCCAGCAGTACATGCGGCCGTCGGCCAGGAGCGCGCAGGTATGGTTGCAGCCCGCGGTGATCCACGTGGCCGGACCGGGCAGGTCGACGGTGACCGGGCGGGACCGGTCGGTGGTGGTGCCGTTGCCTAACTGGCCCGTGATGTTGGCCCCCCAGCACTGGACGTGGCCGTCCGCGAGGAGCGCACAGGTGTGCCAGGATCCCGCGGTCAGGTCGATGGCTTTGCCCGCCAGGCCGGAGACGAAGACGGGCGCGGGGTGGGGCGTCCAGGAGGTGGTGCCGTTGCCCAACTGGCCGCTGGCATTCCCGCCCCAGCACTGGACACGGCCGTCGGTAAGGATGGCGCAGGTGTGCTCTTCCCCTGCCGCCAGGTTGACGGGTGTGCCTCTAAGGCCCTGAACGAAGACGGGAAAGGGCACGCTGGTCATGCCGCTAACGCCCAGTTGGCCCCAGTTGTTCTCCCCCCAGCAGATGACGCGGTCGTCGGCCAGGATGGCGCAGGCGTGGTCGCTGCCCGCGGCTAAGGGACGGAGACGCAGGGCGGCACGGTTTCCATCCGGCCGGGGCGCCTCGACCTTGAGCAGAACCGGCACCCCGTCGGAAGTCGTCAATGGGCGTGGATTCGCGTTCGGCACGGGCGCGTCCCCGCGGACGGCGCCTCCGGCCCAGGAAAGAAGGGTGGCGATGAGTGCAAGGGCAAACGTGAAGCGCAAGACATGTCGAGTGTACACGGTGTCCTCCTTATCGGTCCGCACCCCTGCGCCCGCAAGGAGTCGACACCTCTATTTGGGCGGCCCCGCACGATGCGTGAGGTGAGGGCCAAGGTGATAGGGAAATGGTACCTTAAACATGCGTTGCGGACAAGCCGGGCCGTCAGGGGGCGGCGTGTTGAGTAGGTAGGTCGGAGCGTTTGGGTGTATCTTGGCGTTGGCTACATGATACGTGATGCGTAACTTGAAGACAAGATTGGCTCTATGGCGATAACCTTGCGTGCGCGCCAGCCAGTTACTCGTTACTCGTCACTCGTCATTCGTCAGGCGTCAGGCGTTAGGCGCGTTAGGATGAAGCGCGGCATCGGTGCGTGATGCGTAATCCGTGATGCGTAATTCAAAGCCACGTTGGCGCTGTAGGGACAACGTCGTCTTCACGCCAGCACGCACGGGGCTGAAGACCCCGTGCTACGTCGGGACAAAGGCCGCTGGAAGCGGCCTAAGTAGAGAGCCCAACCCAGACTTCCGAAGTCTTGCCGACTTCGGAAGTCTGAGCTCAAACTCGCACGGCGCTGAACCGCCGTGCTCATTAAAGCAAAGCCCTCCGGGCTCTCCCGCGTGAGGCCGTAGGCCTTCGCTAGGATGAGCCGGGCGGTTTAGCGCCCGGCGCCGGACGTGATACGTGATGCGTAACTTGGACAAGAAAGTTGGCATTGTAGGATTAACCCTGTGTTCACGCCAGACCCTTACTCGTTACTCGTCACTTGTTATCCCTCATTTCCCTTCCAGCGCCGCGACGCGCGCTTCCAGGTCGGCCAGGCGGGCTTTCAGGAGGGCGTTCTCCTCCTCCAATGCCCGGTTGCGCGCGTAGAGGGCCTGGATGGCGGCCAGGGCCACGCCCTCGGCATCGATGTTGCTGATGTGGGTGTCGTCTTCCCCCAGGCCGAAAGCCGCACGAAAGTCCTGGGCCATGGGCCCCATGTGGCGGATGGAGGGGTCCTGGGCCTTGTAGTTCCAGGTGCTGATGGGCAGGGTGACCAGGCGCTCCAGGACCTCTTCGGGGTCCACGGGGGTGATGTTGGCCTTGGCGTTGCGGTCGCTCAACGAACTCCAGGAGCCACTTCCGCTGGCCAGGTAGGCGCCAATGCTCGCGGCACTGTTAGTGTAGATGTAGAACCCACCGGAGGAGCGGAACACTGTACGGTTGCTCGCGTTACAGGTCACATCCGCGTTGGTAGCGTCTCCCCAGACGAAGCAGCCACTCCTGTTGGCCTTGGCCCGGCGCCCGGCCGCGAAACTGTAACTTCCCTGGGCCAGGTTGCCACTGCCGCCGGGGATGGCCGACCAGGAGCCGGAGGCCGTGTTTCTGTCCCCGCCCGCGACGGTGGCCCGGAACCCGGCGGTGTTGTGGAATCCCCCGCCGATGGTCGCCAAGTAGCCGCTGGCCGTGTTCTGCTCGCCACCGGCGATGGTAGCACGAGAGCCATTGGCCCTGTTGCGCCAGCCCCCGCCGATGGTGGCGTAGGAGGCTGCCGCGGCAACCACGTTGTTGAGACCTCCTGCAATCGTAGAAGCCCCTGCCAGGGCCTGGTTGCCGCCGTGATGTGTGCCATCAAACCCACCGCCGCCAACAAAAGCACCCGTACCCTCTGCTTTGTTTTCGTCACCTCCAACCACGGCCGCGTAATCGCCGCTTGCGACGCTGTTCTTCCCTCCGGCGGTGACGGCATAGCGACCACTGGCGGTGTTGTTGAACCCCCCGCTCACGGTAGAATACCAACCGCTGGCTGTGTTGTGTTCTCCACCGCCAACAGTAGAAACCAGGCTGTTGGCCGTGTTACTGATGCCGCCACTCACGGTGACGTCGTTCCCGGTAGCGCTATTGCCTTCACCTCCGCCGATGGTGGCTCCATAGCCTGTAGCCCTGTTCCCCACACCGCCGCTGATAGTAACCGCGCCATTCCCGGCGAAGTTATCCGCACCCCCACTCACCGTGGCATCTGAGCCTCTAGCGACGTTGTGGAAACCTCCGCCTACTGTGGTGTATTCTCTGTTCGCGACGTTGTCCTTTCCACCGCCAACCGTGGAAAACAAGTCGCTGGCAGCGTTATGCTCCCCACCGCCGATTGTATTGGCATAGCCGCTGGCTTCGTTGGCGTTTCCACCACCTACAGTGCCGTAGTCCGCGGCTACGCGGTTCAAATTACCGCTGTTCCCACCGCCACCTATGGTCGCCCCTACCACATTGCTGGTTACACTGTTCCCGCTGTAGCCACCGATCACATTTGGACTGGTGTCGTTCTGCTCGACCCACAATCCGGGCAGGGCGAGCGCGTAGGGGACGGGCATGATGGGCTGCCGCGGGTGGAGCGTCGTGTAGGCGCCGGTGCTGTCCCCGGGGCGCACCGCGATCTCCAGCCAGCGGGCTTCTCCGTTGAAAGCCTGGGGGCCGAAGTCCAACGTCACGGTGAACAATCCGTTCTCCACCCTCACATTCCCTCGATTGAGGATGTTGCCTACCATAGTACCGCCGGTTGCCGCGTCGTACAATTTGAAGCGGAAGTCGTACAGGCCGTTGGCCGGACTGCCGCCGTCCATCAGGCGTCCCTCGTAGAGGAACGCGGTGCCCACGGCCGCTTGCACGGAGAAGGTACGTTCAGGCGCGGGGGCCTGGGCCCGGCTGAGACCGACGCTGAGCGCAACGAGGAGCGCCGTGATCACCAGTATGAGGAAAAATCGTTGCTGTTTCACGGTGTATCTCCTGTCTCGCACGACATGCGATACA
>WGAA01000048.1 GCA_015489285.1 Anaerolineae bacterium
ATTACGTCGCGTCTAAGGCCGGCGTCATCGGCATGACGAAGGTGTGGGCCCGGGAGTTGGGACCAAAGGGGATCCGGGTGAACGCGGTGGCACCGGGGTTCGTGCGGACGGAGATGACGGCCAAGCTCCCGGCTCGGGTGATGCAGGCGGTCGTCGAGCGAACTCCCTTGCGCATGTGGGGCGAGCCCGAGGATATTGCCTATGCCTACCTCTACCTCGCCTCGGACGAGGCCCGTTTCGTCAACGGTGCCGTTCTTAACGTCGACGGTGGTGTGGTGACGTGATGCCTCCAGAAGGCCACATCGTCCTGTTCGACATCGATGGGACGTTATTGAACAGCCGCCGAGGAGGGCGTCGGGCGATGAAGCGCGCCCTCGAGGAGGTGTATGGAACGTCCGGCACCTTGGACTCGTATAACATGGCCGGACGTAGTGACGTGCAGACGGTTCTCGCCGTGTTGACGGCCGTCGGCATCCCCGAAGCACATGTGAGGGAGCGTCTTCCCCAATACCGACGCGCGTTTGCCCGGTACCTGGAAGAAGAACTTCGGTCCCGCCCTCCCCTTCCCCTGCCGGGCGCCCGGGAACTGGTCGAACGCTTAACGCGGCGTCCCGACGTGGTGCTTGGGGTGATCACGGGCAATATTGTGGAGGGCGCGGCCCTCAAACTCACTTACGCGGGGTTTGACCCAACCCTTTTTCGAGTAGGGGCATACGGAAACGACGCGTTGGACCGGGACGAGCTGGCGGCCATTGCTTTACGACGGGCCCGCGAACTGGGGATCCCCGTGGAGAGGTGGAAGACCACGGTTGTTGGGGATACTCCCCTGGATGTGCGCTGTGGCCGAGCTGTGGGGGCGCGTGTCGTTGCCGTGGCAACGGGGCCTTACACCATGGAAGAGTTGGCCGCGCTTCGGCCGGATGTGCTCTTACCCAATCTTGCCGACGTGGATCGGGCTGAAGCGGCCATTCTCGGGACGGAATGATGGGGGCACCTTCTTCGCGCGGGCGTTATCGCATCCTGTTCATCGTCCTGGTGTGGGTCTACCTGGTACTTTCCACCTTCTACTGGGCCCCGATCCGTGTGTTGGCCAAACCCGATGAGGCGGCACACATTATGAACGTGTACCGGGTGCGCACCGGTGAGTGGTGGCCCCGGTACGCTCCGGAATCCCATCCCCTCTGGCACATCGATGAGGGGGCTCAGTCCCCGCTGTATTATTGGCTTGCGGCGGTCGTGAGCCGTCCCACTCCCGTGGCCGATCCTCACCGCTGGATCGAGATAAATCCCTTTTTCCTGCACGGCGCACCGCACGGCAACGGCGCACGGGCCCTTCCCCTGGTGGAAGGAGGGCCCTTCTTTTACGCCTTGCGGGTGGTGGGGTGGCTCCTGGGAAGTGTGGTGTTGGCCGCGACGTACCGTGCCGCCCGTTTATGGCTTCCCCAAGTATGGGCCTGGCGTGCCACTGCGCTACTGGCCTTTACGCCCACGTTCGCCTTCATCCAGACAGGGGTCTCCAACGCGGCTCTCGCTGCCGTGTTCACCCCCCTTGTCTACGGGGAACTCCTTCGCGGGTGGGTGAAGGGGCCCCATCGCCTCCACGTGAAGCGCCTGATGCTCTTGTTGGTGTTGGCCTTGTACACCCGCCTCGATGCCCTTGTCCTCCTCTGGCCGGTTCTCCTCCTGCTGTGGCATGTTCGCGGGCGGCGTGAACTTTTGCGCCGTATCTTTTTCTGGGGTGGAGTAGGCGCGGTAGCCACCTTCCCCTTGTGGTTGCGCAACGTGTGGCTGTATCACGATCCCTTTGTCCGCCGGGCCCTGGCCCTCCGTCCCCAACCCCTCCCCTGGCGTCTTCTGTTCACTTCGGAGTTGGAGCGCCTCTTCAAGACCCTGTTCATCACGGTGGGAGAGGGGTTCATCCTGGCCCCTGATGGGTATTACATCGTGCTGGCGGTTCTGTTGCTCGCCGCGGTCTGTGGCTTTTTGTTGGGGCTCAGGCGAACGCGTGATCCCATTCCCCTTTTTCTCCTCGTTTCCTATGCTCCCCTGGTTCTCGTTGCCCTCATCAGTACCCGACGGTATTACATCGATGCCCCTCGTTATCTCCTGGTCCTGGGAACGCCCCTGTTCCTCTTGGTGGCCTGGGGGGCGTATCAATTCTGGCCGCTTTCGTGGCGACGTGTGGGAGGGAGTATCCTGGTGGGCGTATGGGCTGCCCTGAATGTGGCCACCATCGTGGGCGTCATCGGGCCCGTATACCAACCTCAGCCCGCCTCCCCCGCCGGTCCGCCGCTGGCCTTCTGGGAGGGGGGCATACACTTGCGAGAGGCACGGGTTTTGCGGTCTTCGGGGGAGATTCACGTGGACCTCGTTTGGGACACGGTGCGCCCTATCCGGTATAATTACGTCGTTTTCGTACACGCTTACGGGAAGGATGGGCACATGGTAGCGCAGGAGGACACACATCCCCTGTACGGGGCGTATCCTACATCCTGG
>WGAA01000049.1 GCA_015489285.1 Anaerolineae bacterium
CCCCCGATCGCCAGGATGAGGATGATGAGGAGAACCGGCTTCAACGGTCCCCGATCCGCCGCGCTGGGCATCATGGAGGTGGAGATAAGCCAGATGGCATAGAAGCGCCAGGGCCAATCGCCCTGCTTGAAGAAGGTGAGCAGGAAGGTCCAGCGCTGCCACGACAACCAGGTGCGCCAATCGCTCAGGCCCCTTGGGGGCACGTGCAGCCATCCCCCTAACAGGATGAGAAGCACCGTGCCCACGAGAAAGGGGGCTATGCCGATGAGGGCCAGACTGATAGGACCTCCCCCGCGCACCTCCACGGCCCCCATCTGTACGGTACGCCCCCGCATCCGTCGGGGCCACACCCGAAACCCCGTCGTGGACACCCCGAGGAGTCGGGCGACCAGCCAGTGGCTCAGTTCGTGGAGGAATACGCCCGGCGCCAGGACGAGAAACATGAAAAGGACGGCGATGTTTTGGTTCCGGGTGAGGAGGTAGGCAATCCCTTGCAGGTGGATACTGATCCACGCACTCAGGCGAGCCAGGAGAACGAGCAACAGGGTTAGTCCGATGAGACGGTGCACCAACTCGACGGGCATCTACCTCTCCTGTTCCCGATGACGATGGGGGAGGAGGGGAACCTTTCCCCGCCTCCCCGGGCGACGATTGAAGGAGGGAACTATTGTTCCCCCCGGATTTGGGCTGTGATGCGTATGATCTCCGCAAACTGGTCGGCCTTGAGGCTGGCGCCACCGACCAGCGCGCCGTCCACCTCCGGCTGTTCCATGAACCCGGCGATGTTGGCGGGTTTCACGCTGCCGCCGTACTGGACCCGAACGGCCTGGGCCACGTCCTCCCCGAACATGTCGGCCAGCGTGGCCCGGATGACCTGCCCGATGACGTAGTTGGCGTCCTCGGGGGTGGCGGCTTTGCCGGTGCCGATGGCCCACACGGGTTCGTAAGCGATGGTGGTCACCCGGGCTTGTTCCGCGGTCAGGCCCGCGTACGCGCCCCGCACCTGGCGGGTGACCACGGCCTCGGTCTGCCCGGCCTCCCGTTCTTCCAACACCTCGCCCACGCAGATGATGGGCAGGAGGCCGTGGGCCAGCGCGGCTTTCACCTTGCGGTTGACGGTTTCGTCCGTCTCACCGAAGTACTTGCGCCGTTCCGAGTGGCCGATGATGACGTAGGTGACGAGTTCCTTCAGCATGAGGGGGGAGATTTCCCCCGTGTACGCGCCCTGCTCCTCCCAGAACATGTTCTGCGCGCCGACTGCGATGTTGCTGCCCGCCAGCACGTCCCGGACGGCTTGCAGGGCAGTAAAGGGGGGACAGACGGCCATGTGTACGTGGGTGATGTCGGCCACTGCGTCCCGCAAGGCCAGGACCAAATCCACGGCCTCGGGGATGGTCTTGTGCATCTTCCAGTTTCCGGCAATGAACGGTATGCGCATAAGGCCTCCTTGTTGGGTTACAAGTCACACGTTACAGGACATTCCGGCGAGTCCACACTATGCCGTGTCTTCCACGAATTCCCCACCGTGAATGTGCCGTTCGACCAGGTTACGGTGGGCGTCGAAAAGGAGTTCCACTTCCACGGTGTCGAAGCAGCGGTGACGACCGCTCCCCTGGAGCAGTTTGCGCACGTAGTAGCCCGTCACCCGACCCCGTTCGTCGAACCGCACGGAGAGGTCGTTGTGCAGGTCCACGTGCGTTTCCAGGATCTCGCCGCAGCGCGCGCTGCGCACGCGGATGGGGAGAAAGCGTGTTCCCTCCCGTTTGCCCTGAAAGAGCCGCGACAGAAAAGCGCCGATACCCATAATCTACTCCAGGGGTTCGTCCAACGATTTATCTCTCTCGGGACCATGAACGGCCTCACTGACGGGTGTGTGCAAGATCAGTTCCTGACGCTCCCGTTCCAACGGGGCCAGATCCCCAGCCCGGCGCAGCACGTACAGTTCGTACTCGGCAGCCAGGTGGGAATCCTCCGCGTACAGTTCGTACCCGCGCACGACATCCAGGGCCAGGAAGGGGTCCGCATCCTCCATCGCGACCAGGTCCACCCGGTCGACGCCGAAGAAGTCCTCCAGGGCCAGGGCGAGTTCCACCTTCTCCCGCACCGAAAGCCGACGCCCGGGCCGTGCTTTCACGCCGATGTCCACGTCCGAGGGCCCGGGTGCCAGGTGCTCTCGTCGGCCGGTGATCCACTCCCACACTTCCTTGCCCCGACTGCCGAACGCGTACAGGATGACCACGTCGTATTGGCGGCAGATTTCCGCCAGACGTTCCTCGCGCGCCGTCCTCCCCTCGTCCCTCACGTCCTCACTCCCACGCGCTTTTCCTCTTCCAAATCCCGCTCGATTTCTTCCCTATTCGCGTGGTAATAGGCCAAAGCCGCATATACCTGTGCTAACGTCAAATGCTCTATTTCGTCGGCTATCTCTTCCGGCGTCAGGCCGAGTTTGTACCACTGCACGATCCTGCTGACCGTCACACCTGTGCCGGCAATGCGTGCTCGGCCCCCGTGAATCTCCGGGGATCGGGTGATGAACTTGCCGATGTCTTTCCTCTGCATTTCGCCCATCACCCTATTCCTTCATCGCCGGACACGCCCTCACTTATCCTCCAAGACCGCGACGCCCGGCAGTTCTTTGCCTTCCAGGAATTCCAGGCTGGCCCCGCCGCCCGTGGAGATGTGGGTGATCTTGTCGGCCACGCCCGCCTGCTTCACCGCGGACACGGAGTCGCCGCCACCGATGACGGTCACCGCGTCCTTCAGATCGGCGACCGCCCGCGCGATGGCGAAGGTCCCCTCGGCAAAGGGCGGGAACTCGAAGACCCCCATGGGCCCGTTCCAGAACACGGTCTTCGCGCCCCGGAGTTCCGCCTTGAAGCGCTCCACGGTCTGGGGGCCGATGTCCAGGATGCGCCAGCCGGGCGGCACCTGGTCCACCGGCACCACGCGCCGCGCCGCGTCCGCCGCGAAGCGGTCCGCGATGACCGCGTCCACGGGCAGGACGAGCGCCTCGCCCGCGTCCTCCAGAATCGCCCTGGCCTCGGGCACCACCTCGTCCTCCACCAGGGAATCGCCCACCTCGTAGCCCAGGGCCTTGAAGAAGGTGTTGGCCATGCCGCCGCCGATGAGGAGTTTGTCCGCCTTCTGCAGCAGGCTGCGGATGACCCCGATCTTGTCGGAGATCTTGGCCCCGCCCAGGATGGCGACGAAGGGCCGCTCGGGCGATGTGAGCAGGCGGCCCAGGAACTGTAACTCCTTCTCCATGAGGAAGCCGGCCACCGCGGGCAGGTATTGGGCCACGCCCACCACGGACGCGTGGGCTCGGTGCGCGCTGCCGAACGCGTCGTTGACGAAGAGACCGTCCGGCCCGGCCAGCGCGGCCAACTGCCGGGCGAACTCGGGGTCGTTCTTGCGCTCACCGGGGTGGAAGCGCGTGTTCTCCAGCAGCATCACTTCGCCGGGTTTCAACTCCCGGGCCATCGCTTCTGCCCGGGGGCCCACCGTCTCGGGGCAGAACTTGACGGGCTGGCCCAGCAGGGTAGCCAGGTGTTCGGCCACCGGCTGGAGGGAATACTTCGGGTCGGGCTTGCCCTTGGGCCGCCCCAGGTGGGACATGAGAATGACCGCCGCGCCGTGATCCAGCAGGTAGCGAATGGTGGGCAAGGCCGCGCGGATGCGCGTGTCGTCCGCCACCTTTCCGTCCTGGATGGGCACGTTGAAATCCACGCGCACCAGGACCTTGCGCCCCTTCACATCCACATCACGGATGGTCTTCTTGTTCATGATCGGCTTTTCCTCCGACCTTTCCCAGGCCATTTCCGGGGGCGTAGCGCAGCACCGCTACGCCCCTGCTTTCTGACTCCGGTTTGCATTTTGTCTTCTTAATCTCCCCGCTTTTCGGAGAAGGGTGATGCCCTCACTGCAGGGTCTATCCAACTTGCAACCTGCAACCTGCAACGCTCGAAGAGCCTCCCTCGATTACAGTCTCTACTTCCGATGAAGGTTGAAGAAAAATTCTACTAGATGCCCTTATCCGCCATGTACTTGGCCAGGTCGGCGACGCGGGTGGAGTAGCCCCATTCGTTGTCGTACCAGGACACCACCTTCACCATGTTGCCGCCGTACACCTTGGTGGACAGCGCGTC
>WGAA01000050.1 GCA_015489285.1 Anaerolineae bacterium
TTGTCGTACCAGGAGACGACCTTGACCATGTTGCCGCCGTACACTTTGGTGGACAGGGCATCGATGATGCTGGAGCGGTCGTCGCCTTTGAAGTCCGACGAGACGAGGGGCTCCTCACACACGCCCAGGATGCCCTTCATGGGCCCGGCCGCCGCGGCGCGGAACGCGTCCAGCAGTTCCTCGGTGGTCGTCTCCTTCTCGATGAGCGCGACGAAGTCCACCACGGAGACGGTGGACACGGGCACGCGCATGGCCATGCCGTCGAACTTGCCCTCCAGTTCGGGAATGACCAGGGCCACAGCCTTGGCCGCGCCGGTGGTCGTGGGGATGATGTTCATGGCCGCGGCGCGGGCCCGCCGCAGGTCCTTGTGTGGCAAGTCCAGGATGCGCTGGTCGTTGGTGTACGCGTGGACCGTGGTCATCACCCCGCGGATGATGCCGAAGTTATCGTTCACCACCTTGGCCGCGGGCGCCAGGCAGTTCGTGGTACAGGACGCGTTGGAGACGATGTCATGCTTGGCGGGATCATACTGCTCGTGGTTCACACCGAGAACGATAGTGATGTCCGGACCCTTGGCCGGTGCGGTAATGATAACCTTCTTCGCGCCCGCCTGCAGGTGCATGGCCGCCTTCTCCCGCTCGCGGAACACCCCCGTGGACTCGATGACGATGTCGATGCCCAGGTCGCCCCAGGGCAATTGGGAAGGATCCCGCTGGGCGAACACCTTGATTTCCTTACCGTCCACCACCAAATTGCCGTTCCGCACCTCAACCGTGCCCGGGTACCGACCGTAGTTCGTGTCGTATTTCAGCAGATGAGCGTTCATTTCCGCACTAAACAGATCGTTGATGGCTACGACCTCCAGCGTATCCGCGTATTTCTCCTGAATGGCCTTGAACACCTGACGGCCGATGCGACCGAATCCGTTGATGGCGACTCGTGTGGTCATGATACCTCCTCCTTTATTTTGTCCTCGTGTTTAGATGAAAAAGGCACAACTATCCCTTCAGGTGGCAAAACCACGGATGTGGCGACATCGCGTACATCCCCTTTTCAATTATACCCCAAAATACCCGGATTAGCATGAGCTGGGTCAGAACCGTTGGGGACGCGGCCTTTTAGCGGACGCGGACGTGTTCTCGCGAGAAGAAGTGGCGGAACACGGCTTGGGCCAGCTTGTCCGGATCGTGACGCCAAGGCACGCGCTCGTCTACGAGGTCCTCGCCGATGAGGTGAAGCCATTCCGCATCGTCGGGGCCGGGACGGACCCATTCGACCCCGTCCGGCAGGGGATGGGCGTCGTTGGTATTGTACAGCACCGTCTGGAAGATATGGTAACCGGTGTGTTCGTGGAGGGCCCGCACGTGGTCTCCGACCGTGTAGCCCTCCGTTTCCCCCCGTTGGGTGGCCACATTGGCAATATACACCTTTGGGGCCGGGGACGCAAGAAGGGCGTCCACGATTTCCCTGACGAGGAGGTTGGGGAGGACGCTGGTGTAGAGACTTCCCGGGCCGGCGAGGATCAGGTCCGCGTTCAAAATGGCGTGGATGACCTCCGGGTAGGCGCGGGGCACTTCCGGCTCCAGGTACACACGCATGATGCGCCCACCGGCTTTGGGGATCTGGGATTCGCCGCAGATTCGTTCCCATCCGGCCAGTTCTTCCCCCTCGAAACGGGCGATTTCCGCGCACAACGTGACCTCGGTCAACGTTGCCGGGAGCACCCGCCCGCGCACGGCCAGCACCCGGCTGGACGCTTCCAACCCTTCCTCGAAACTCCCCGTAATCCCGGCCATTGCCGCGATGAAGAGGTTGCCAAAGCTGTGTCCCCCCAACCCGGAATGGCCGCTGAAGCGGTACTGGAAGAGGCGGGTCATCAGGTCCTCGGTTTCCGCCAAGGCGGCAATGCAGTTGCGGAAATCCCCCGGGGGCAGGATGCCCAGCTCCCGGCGCAGTCGCCCGGAACTCCCCCCATCGTCGGCCACCGTCACGACCGCGGTGATGTTCCCCGTGTACTGCTTCAACCCCCGCAACAGGGTCGACATGCCGTGCCCACCGCCGATGGTCACGATCTTCGGACCTTGTTCCTGACGTCGGTAGCGGTACAGGACTTCGACAATGGGACGTCCCCGGGGGAGGAAGGGACGGAGCAGGGTTTGGTTGAGTTTGATCCCTCCGGTAACGATGAGCACCGTTCCCAGGAGTATGAAGATGACGCTTCGCCACGTGTAGGGGAGGGACATGAGGAGCGCGTAACGGATGAGAGGGGGGTAACGGTGCGCGGGGAAAAGGGTGCGCATGAGGAAGCCCCCTCCGAGGGCAATGAGGATGATTCCCAGGACGATGAGGGCTAACCAGCGTTTGACGTGGAGTCCGGGATATAGCCAGCGTTTGTCCAAAGGTATTTTCATGGGGCAGCTTGCGCGTGAACGTTCTCTCTTTACACGTCCCCGATCCTTCGGTCTTCCCCCTTTTGGGGAGTATAGCAAGAAGTGGGAATGTGTACAAGTAACCTCGGCGGAATCCCGGGGCTTTTCGATGGGTTGAGAGCGTGTGGGGACGTGATGCGTGATACGTGATACGTGATGCGTAATGCGTGACGTAGGGCCAGGTTGGCGCGGCTGGGCCAATCTTGTCTCCGCGCCGGTCGGTTACTCGTTACTCCGTTACTCGTTAGGCGTGATACGTGATGCGTAATTTAGAGGGAGGGTTGGCGCTGTAGGGTCAACCTCATCTTCACACCGGTATGTTACTCGTTACTCGTGACTTGTTACTAACGTTGGCGTGGTAAGGTCAGCCTTGTCTTCACGCCAATCCTTTTAATCGTTTATCGTCAATCGTTAATCGTTGTCTTCCCACCCGACTCCTTACCGCCACGTCAAAACGGTTTCCACGCCAGTCGGTTACTCGTTACTCGTCACTCGTTAGCCGTAATGCGTGACGTTCCCCCTTCTCCCCACTTCGTGCTACAATCAGGGGGCCCTCGACGTCGGGAAGTCGGGGGTGCCGGGAAGCGCGGCGCACATGCCCGTGGAGAAGGGGACGATGACTCATTACGCGATCTGTGTGGCTGTCGTGGCGGCAGGCTTTTTGGCCGGGTTCATCAACACCCTGGCCGGGAGCGGCTCTCTCATCTCTCTCCCCATGTTGATCTTCGCCGGTCTTCCCGCAACGGTGGCCAACGGTACCAACCGGGTGGCCATTCTTCTCCAGAACATCGTGGCCGTTCGTGGGTATCGGAACCAGGGGATGCTCGATTGGCGGTGGGCATTGCCTTTGGTCCTGCCCGCGACGTTGGGCGCGATCGTGGGGGCTCGGGTGGCCGTGGACTTGCCCGAAATGACCCTGCGTCGGGTCATCGGTGGCATCATGGTCCTCATGCTCTTCGTCCTCCTCGTCAACCCCAAACGGTGGATCTTGGGACGACCGGGGCAGGTCAAGGCACGTCCGGGCTGGAAGGAGGGGCTCCTCTTCTTCCTCATCGGCATTTACGGTGGGTTCATCCAGGCGGGCGTGGGCATCTTCCTCCTGGCCGGTTTGGTTTTGGGGGCCGGATTGGACATCCTGCGGGCCAACGCGGTAAAAGTCTTCATTGTCCTCTTCTTCACCGTAGCGGCGTTGATCGTCTTCCTCGTCCACGGTCAGGTGAGCTGGTCCTGGGGCCTGCTCCTGGCCGTAGGGAACATGAGCGGCGCGTGGGCAGGGACCCGTTTCGCGGCCAGGCCGGGAGCCGCGGTGTGGGTTCATCGTCTCTTCGTCCTCGTCGTCCTCTATTCCGCGGTCCGTCTGCTCTTCGGGGGGTAAAGGAGGGGAGCGATGCCCGTGTACGAGTACCGATGCGATGACTGTGGGGAGCGGTTTAGCGTGTTCTACCGCACGTGGCAGGAGGCCGAGAAGACACCCATGTGCCCTGTGTGCGGAAGTCGACACGTCCGACGGGTGATCTCGCGCGTCCACGTCCGTGCCGCCGGGCGTGCCCGTTCCGGTCCTGAGGAGGAATCCTCGGGCGCGGAACGCCCACCCGTGTTCGGACGGAAGGAACTGGAAGCCGCACGACGTCAGCGCGAGGAATGGATACAACAAGCAGAAGCAGGAGAGTGAGTCATGGATGTGCCACAGGTCGATTTGGGATTCTTGCCGACGCCGGTGCACCCCTTGTCCCGCTTAAGCCGACACCTGGGCGGTCCGGAGATCTGGATCAAGCGGGACGACCAGACGGGATTGGCCACGGGAGGGAACAAGACGCGCAAACTCCGCCTCCTCGTCGCCGATGCCCTGGCCCAGGGCGCGGATACCCTCATCACCGGCGGAGCCATCCAATCCAACCACGCCCGCCAGACGGCCGCGGCCGCAGCCCAGTTTGGCCTGGAATGCCACCTCGTCCTACGGGGCCAACCGCCGGAAATCCCCACGGGGAACCTCCTCCTGGATCACCTCCTGGGCGCACACATTCACTGGGTCCCCTCCAAGGAAGCCATGGCGAGGACCATGGAGGAGGTGGCCCAACAGCTGCGGGAGGCGGGCAAACACCCGTACGTCATTCCCTACGGCGGGTCCAACGGGTTGGGGGCGGCCGCGTATGCCCTCGCGGTGAGGGAGCTCCTTCGCCAGGTGCCTCCGGACACGTTCGACGCGGTGGTCGTGGCCTCGAGTTCGGGGGGAACCCAGGCGGGACTGGTGGCGGGAGCGCACATATTCGGCTGGGATGTTCCCATCGTGGGGATCAGCGTGGATGAGCCCGCAGACGTGCTTCGGGTCCGGGTTGCGCGGCTGGCCGCGGAGGCCGGGGATGTGCTGGAGGTGGATGTAGCCCTCGCGCCGGATGCCATCCTCGTGGAGGACCGTTTTCTCGGCGGTGGGTATGCCGTCGTCGGTGACCTGGAACGGGAGGCCATCCGGCTCGTGGCCCGGACGGAAGGGGTCCTGCTGGACCCGGTATACACGGGACGCGCGTTCGGCGGGTTGATCCACCTCATCCGGGAGGGGCGATGGGGGCCCCGGGATCGGGTCCTCTTCTGGCATACGGGCGGCATCGCGGGGTTGTTCGCCTTTGCCCGGGAGCTGATGGCGTGAGGGAAGCGGGCGCATCGGGGGCCAAAGTGAAGGGTGAGGGGATGAGGGAACCGGTGGGACGGCGGGTGGCCCGGGCCGCGGGGCTGGTCATGGCCCTCTTCCTCGTCTCCCGAGTGACCGGTTTGGCCCGCCAGATGATTGTGGGCGCGTACTTCGGTACCAGCCCCGATTACGACGCGTATGTGGCCGCGTTCCGCATCCCGGATATGCTCTTTCAGCTCGTCGCGGGGGGCGCTCTGGTCTCCGCACTGTTGCCCACCTACACATCTGTGCGCACCCGGGAGGGGGCGGGACGCGCCTGGCAGCTGGTCTCCGAAGTCCTGACCCTCGTCTTCCTCATCCTCACGCTCGCGGCCGTCCTGGTGGCCCTTTTTGCCCGCCCCCTGGTGGCCCATCTCCTCGTCCCCGATTTCACCCCCGCGCAACAGGCCCTGACCGCATCGCTCCTCCGCATCCTCCTCCTCTCCACGGTCATCTTCGGCGTGAGCGGTCTGGCCATGAGCGTGCTCAACGCCCACCACCATTTCTTCCTCCCGGCCCTGGCCCCCAGCATGTAC
>WGAA01000051.1 GCA_015489285.1 Anaerolineae bacterium
CCCTCGGACGCGTTCCGGCAGCTGATGGACAAAGGGTTTATCCGCCTGAACCTGCCGGAGCCGTTCCTCCCCTTTGCCCGGGGGAACTTCTTCACCCCCTCCGGGAAGTGCGAGTTCTACAGTGAGCGAGCGCAGGCCGACGGGTTCGATCCCCTGCCCGACTTCGTAGCCCCTCACGAAGTGCCCCTGGAAGAGGAAACGGGGGCTTTGGCCTTTCTCTCCCCCTCAGCCCATTACTTCCTCAACTCCAATTACGCGAACGTGGAACGAATGCGCCGGCAGGAGGGAGGAGAACCGCGCCTGCTCCTCCACCCCGAGGACGCCAAAGCGCGGGGCATTGTGGATGGGGATTGGGTTCGCGTGTATAATGGGCGAGGTGCATTGCACGTGCGCGCGCACGTCACCCCCGACATCCGGCCCGGTGTGTGTGCAATCCCCAGTATCTGGTGGCGTCAGCACACACCTGACGGTCAGAGTGTCAATGTGCTGACATCGCAGCAAGAAACGGATATGGGAGGAGGGGCCGCCTATTACGACGTGGCGGTCCGGGTTGAACGCGAAGGAGGCACATATGGGGAAAAAATGGCTCACGTTGAGTGAAGCCGCCGAACGGCTGGGAGTTCACCCGGCCACGTTACGGCACTGGGCAGATGCGGGGAAAATTCCATCCTTTCGTACCCCTGGAGGACATCGCCGGTTTTCCGCGGAGGTCATAGATGCCTTTTTGAACGCCCAATCGACCGGCCAACTACCCGCACTCATCTCCACTCAACCCATCGTGGAACGGGCCCTGGAAGTCACCCGCTCTCGCCTTCCTCAGGCCCGCCAGGGGGCCCCCTGGTATGAGCGCTTCGACGAGAAGACTCGGCGCCGTAAACGCCAGCAGGGACAGCAACTCTTCGCCCTGGCCATGCAATATGTGGCTAAACCCGAAGAGCGTCCCCGCATTTTGGAGCGAGCCCGTGCGTTGGGGCAAGCGTACGGCGTCGACAGCGTCCGCTTTGGCATCTCCCTGGTGGACACGTTGAAGGCCATCATGTTCTTTCGCCAGGCCCTGATCGATACCCTGGAGGCGAACGGGAGCCTGGCCGCGGGGCAATCGGCCGCGAACTTCCGCATTGCCCAGGAGGTCGACCGGTTTACCCAGGAAGTCATGTACGCGACCGCGGAAGGGTTCGAACACGCCTTACGTCAGGCCCTGGAACGTTCGGACAACCGTCAGGAGGAATAGACCCGCCGCCAAAAAGCAGCATCGAACACCGTGGTGCGCAATATGCTCTCCAAACCCGGATCCTGCACCCGTAGCCCCCGCCGGTCCTTCCAATAAGCCACCCATCCTTCGGCAAAGTAACGCCGGGGATCCGCGCGGGCGGCCTCGGTGCTCCCATACCCCAGGGCGAATTGACGCTGCAACCGCCGCCCTACATCCCGCCACAAAGGCAAATATCCCCCTCCCTCAGAAAGCCATATCCCGTCGGCCACCCCGTCACACCCCAACAGGTGGTCGAACATGTGGGCTATGTAAAGGAGGGGATGTTCCCCCTGGCCTTTGAGCGCGCCCAGGGGGATGTAAGCCACCCCGGCCAGGCGACGCTGCCCCTCCACCACCTCCCCGGGTTCGTACCCGGATTCGCGTGCGGTCAGGACCACGTGCCCCGCGGGGTGATCCAACCAGAAACTCAGCAGGGGATCCGGAAACAGGCCGAAATAGCGGATGAGCTCCTCCACCGGTGCCCAGGGATGGGCAAACTGCCGCGCCAGCGCACGGGGCACCCGGGCCAGGGCGTGCTTGCGCACGTGGATCTTGTGCACTTGCAAACCCCGCAGGATCGCGGCCCGCTGTTCCGGATTATACGTCATATCCCCTCCCAAAGGTCACTTGCTCATGTGCTGCCAGAGGGATAAGACCAGGGAAACCACCAACGCCCCCTCGATGGCCGCCAGCAACCCGGAAACTTCCAAAGAGAGGCCCAGACGTTGGCTGACCCAGGCGACGAAATAGAAGAGAACCACGTTGAGGACCCAGGAGAACAGTCCCAGGGTCAGCCACCGCAGGGGGAGGGTAAGAAAGCGTAACACCGGCGCGACCCAGCTGTTGACCGCGCCCAACAGAAGGCCTGCCCAAAGGACATCGCTCAGGTGCGGACTGCGAACTCCGGGTATCAGAACGACGGCAACCCACAGGGCAAAAACGTTGAATGCCAGCCAGAGAATAAAACGCCTCATGAACCTGTTTCCTCCTCGTAGGTGTGTAACATCTCCCGCGTATCCACATCCCATCCCGCCGAAACGTCGGGCCAGGGGACGCGAACCACCGCTTCCGGATAGGCTCGGACGAGCTGACGCCCACCTGCATCCCCCTCCAATTGCCTCAAGGCCCCGAAAAAACGTCGGTCGAAAAGGACCGGAGCGCCGGGCCGTCCACCATAGGTGGGGACGACGATGCCCGCCAACGTGCGCCTGTGCTCGGCCATGAGGACGTTTATGAGGGCCGGGGAGATACGAGGCTGGTCGGCCAGGGGAAACAGGGCCCCGTGCACCGGGGGCAGAGCCTCCACCCCGGCCCGAACACTTCGGCTTTGTCCCTCATGCCAATCGGGCGCATAAACAAGACGCAGAGGTGGGGAATCCGGGTTCCCATCCTGCCAGCGACGGACGACCTCTTCTACCCGATTTCGGTGTGCCCCCGTGACCACAACGATCTCGTTCACCTCGCTCGCGGCCACGGCATCCAGAACGTGCCAGATGAGGGGACGCCCCCGCCATTCGACAACCTGCTTGGGACCGCCGAAACGTTTTCCCGCCCCGGCAGCCAGCACGACCGCGGCCACCCGCCCCCACACCTCCTTCACCCCATTGCTTTCCGGGGAATACGCCAGAACCTCCCGGACCGCGTTCGAGGGTCGTTCCAGAAGAGCACAGACGACGCCCTCCATCCCCCTGTGCATCCCACTCCCGTAGAGAACAATCACCTGCCTCTCGCCGACCGTTACCTCCCGGTAGCGGTCGACCAATCGGGCGGCCCAGCGGGGCACACCGCCCGAAGCGCTCGAGGAGTCCCCTATGTCCCTCCACGGGATGGTCAGGACCAGGACATGGGTTTTTCGAGGGAGGTCGTTATCGACCGGGGAGGTGAGGGAACGAGGACCGGCGTACACCAGGTAGATGTCGTGGGTGCCGCGCTCGGCCCACGTATCAACCCATGCCGGGGGGACGCCCGAGGCCCGAGGGGGAGGATCGGAGGCGATCTCCTGGACGACCACAGAAAACGCCCTCCCTCGGGAGGATGGGGGAAAGGGCCCCGAAAGGGAGGCTGTGGGAACGGCGACGGGGTAAAGCGGCCGTATCCGGTGCAGCCAAAAAGGCGTCGTCGCGACGGCGAGAACACGAAGAGCTCGCGCGTGGGCCCTCTGAGCCAGGCGCCGAATGAGGTGAATCCTTTCCTCGGCCCCGACGAAAGTCATCACACACGGCCGAGGACATTCTTCCAAGCGCAACGCTTCCCAGATATCCACCTAGCGTTCCCCGGCAAGATGAATTAAGGTCGTTCCACCACGTCTCTAATAAAGGTCTAATGCTCCACTAACGGCCATCTAATGCAACCCGATTATACAGGGAAGTGGAAACGCTGCCAAGGATGATGTGTGGAATCTCTGAGGAAAGGAGGTGAGTGTGATGGCCGCTCTGGTACGATGGGACCCGGTACGCGAGATGACGACCCTGCGCGACATGATGGACCGACTGATGGCGGAGGCGTTTGCCCCGATTGTGGAACGGACACCGTTGGAGAGCTGGGCGCTGATGCCGCGAGTGGACATGTACGAAACCGACGATGAGATCGTGGTCAAGGCCGTCCTGCCCGGAGTCAAGCCGGAAGATCTGGATATCACCATCACGGGCAATGTCCTGAGCATCAAGGGTGAGATCAAGGAAGAAGAGGAAGAGAAGGATGTGAATTACATCCGCAAGGAACGGATCTACGGCACCTTCCGGCGGGACTTGACCTTGCCCGTCGATGTGGACGCGGATAAGGCGAAGGCCGAGTTCGAGAACGGTATCCTGATCCTCCATCTGCCCAAGGTGGAGGCTGCCAAGCCCAAGCGCCTGGAGATCAAAACCAAGTAACCCCCTCCTGGCCTGAAAGGGGGAAGGGGATGACCCCTTCCCCCTTCTATATAGTCGCCGGCCGTTTTTCTTGCCGGGTCTTCCGCTCCTGCGGTATACTCTAGCACAACCACAACGAGGGGGAGAAGACGACGCCTGTGGTCCAGCCGCAGGCGTGTTCTTATTCCCGGACGTTGGGGGTGCTGTATGGACGTGGAGCGGTGGGACGTACAACAGGCGTTGAAGCAATTCGTTGCCTTGCAAGAGGTCACGTCCGCGACCCGGGAGGCCCTAGCTCAAGCCATCGAAGATGAGCTGTTGCACCGCTCCCGGGCGCGTTTGAGCATCTCCATGAGGGATGCCTTGCGTTATCTGGAGGAGGTGCGAGAGGGGTTCACCCTGAGCGTGCGGACGGAACAAGCCACGGATCTGCGAGAACTGGCGTACCTGGTAGACCAGTTGCTTATTGACTGGAGATGGCTCTCCGACGTGGGCATTGAGCTTGGCTTGCCCGAGGTGGTGGAACGGGTAGGGCGACAGGTGTTGGCCTTTGCCATGGCCGCAATTGCCCTATCCATTATGCCCAAACTGCCCCCGGAGGCCGTCACGTTCCCGCTGAAACGCCTGTTCCCGGTACCCTCGTATGCAGACATCCCGGTGCCCAAGACGCCGGCCGAAGTTTGGGAACGCCTGGAGGAGGTGGAACGGGTAGTGTACATGGCCGGTATCCGCCCGCTACGCACATTGCACCCCTCCCCGTTGCGACGGGCGTACGCCTTTTTCGAAGCCAATGCCTGGGTTGCCGAACAACACGTCAACCGCTTCCTGGGACAGGGAAAGGGATAAAAAGCCACACTATCTCACGACGTACGGAGGGCTAAGATGCCGATATATGTCTATCGCTGTCGGGTATGCGGGGTAGAGTTCGAGAGAATGCAATCCTTTTCGGATAACACCGTGCCCCCATGTCCTAATGGACACACGAATGTGGTGCGGGTTCTGAAACCCCCGGCCATCCATTTCAAGGGGTCCGGGTGGTACATTACCGACAGTAAAAGGGGCAACGGGAAAAACCCCGCCAGCCAGCCGACAAAGGAATCCAGCAAAAGCCCATCGGAATCGTCCACCACTTCGGACAAAAAGGAGTAGGGTCTCGAAACTCGGCGCCAAGCGCCGAGTTTCGAGATGCAGCCTACCCCCTCACGGTCTCTCTCATTCCCCAACCTTTGGCAGGTGTTGCAACGCCTCGCGAATGAGTTCCTCCGGATACTCGTAATCCTCCAGCTGGCCACTGAGGTACGCATCGTAAGCGGCCAAATCGAAATGCCCGTGCCCGGAGAGGTTGAAGACGATGACCTTCTTCTCCCCCCGCTCCTTGGCTATCAGAGCCTGTTCCATGGCCACCCGGACGGCATGGGCGCTCTCCGGCGCGGGGACGATCCCTTCGGCCCGGGCAAAGTGAACGGCCGCCTCGAACACCGCGTTTTGGTGTACGGCCTGTGCTTCGATAAGCCCCTTATCGTACAGGGCACACACCTGGGCAGCCATCCCATGATACCGGAGCCCTCCCGCGTGAATCGGCGGGGGCATGAAGGTGTGCCCCAGGGTGAACATCTTGATGAGGGGAGTCAACCCTGCGGTATCCCCGTAATCGTACGCGTACAATCCTTTGGTCAACGTGGGAGCCGCGGTGGGTTCCACCGCGATGATTCGGTAATCCTTCCCGTGCAGGATCTTGTCCCGGATGAAGGGGAAGGTGAACCCGGCAAAGTTGCTCCCTCCACCGATGCATCCGATGAGAATGTCAGGCTCCTCGTCCGCCAGCTCCATCTGCTTTTGGGCTTCCAGACCGATGACCGTTTGATGCATGAGCACGTGATTCAGCACGGAGCCAAGGGAGTACCGGGTGTCCGGGTGCGTCACCGCGTCCTCGACCGCTTCGGAAATGGCGATACCCAAACTGCCCGG
>WGAA01000052.1 GCA_015489285.1 Anaerolineae bacterium
ACATGGCCCTCGTGCTGGAGACGGATCGGGGGTTGGTCCTCCTCTGCGGCTGTTGTCACGCGGGCCTGCTCAACACATTGGCCTGTGTGCGTCACACCTTCGGGCGGCCGATTACAGCCGTTTTCGGGGGCACCCACCTGGTGTCCGCCTCTCCTGCCGAACTGGAGCACATCGTCGCCGTCCTGGAAGAACGTTATCCGGAAATGACGTATTACGTCAACCACTGCACCGGTGAAGACGCGTACGTGGCCCTGGTCAACGCGTTCGGTCGGCACGTGCACCCCTGCCCTGCGGGTACCCGTGTGGACGTGATGTGACATGAACGAACACTGTTTTCCCCTGTACCGCTGGGGGTGCCCCAACGGAGAACACACCGCGTCGGCCCACCGCCTGTACCGGGCCCTCCCCTGTGTGCGCTGTCTGCCCTCACCGCCCCCGTTGAGCGAACTCCCCCCATCCCCCGAAGCTCATCGCGAGCACCTCGTCCGCGAGTTACGCCGTGTGGGCACACTGGTTCCCGAGGCCCCTTTAGCCCGGGCCGTTCAGGTGGACCGGGCGGTAGCCGCGTTTCGTGACCTGTTCCGCGCGTGTGTGGGCGCGCGTCCCTGGCACATCCAGGAGACATGGGCTCGACGGGTTTGGGAGGAACGCAGCTTCGCCATGATCGCGCCCACCGGTGTGGGCAAGACCACTTTCGGAGCGATCATGGCCCTCTTCTGGACCTCCCGTCGCCGGGGCCGGACCGTCATCATCCTCCCCACCGTCTCCCTCGTACGCCAGGTGGAAGGGTGGTTGCGCGAGTGGGCCGCGAGGTTACCCGACGGGGAGGGAGTACCCGACATCGTGGCCTTGCACAGCCGGCTTTCGGCAAAAGCGCGACGGGAGGCACGGGCCCGCGTCGAGGAGGGGCGCGCCGACATCCTCGTCATCACCGCGGCCTTCTTGCGGCGGACGGAGAACATTCAGCTCGTGCAGGCCTTGGAGCCGACCTTCCTTTTCGTGGACGATGTGGATGCCGTCCTCAAGAGCGGCCGCGTGGTGGACGGCGTTCTGGCCGTGTTGGGCGTTTCGGGGGAGATGGTGACTCAGGCCCAGGAGGTGCTCCGCTTGCGCAATCGGCTCCCCTCGGTCCGGGATCCTCAACGCCGTAGCCGCCTGTGGGCCCGGGTGGAAGAGCTCCGCCAACGGCTGCGTTCGCGTCTTGCCGGGCGTGTGCTGGTGGTCAGCAGCGCCACCGGGTACCCCCGAGGGCGTCGGGTTCTCCTCTTCAGGGAGCTCTTCGGCTTCGAGATTGGGGGGCGGACCGATGTGGCCCGCAACATCGTGGATGTGGCCTGGGTGGGGGCGGAGGAGGAGCTGTTGGACCGCGCCCTGGCCCTCCTCCCTCAGCTGGGGTCCGGCGGGCTCGTCTTTGTCCCGCGCGATGAGGGAAACGCGCGGGCTCACGAGGTGGCCGAAGCCATCGGCCGGAGGACGGGGTTGCGGGCGGCCCCCTTCACCACACGGGAGCAACACGTTCTCGACGCGTTTGCCGCGGGGGAGATCGATGTGCTGGTCGGCGTTGCCAGCCCGTATGGGGTCATGGTGCGGGGCTTGGATCTGCCCGAGCGGGTCCGTTACGCGCTCTTCCTCCACGCGCCGCGTCACGTGCTCCCCCTTTCCCTGGAAGCCCAAACGCCGGCCAACCTGGCCCGACTCTTCACCCTGATCCCCGAAGTGGCCCCTCCGGAAATGGCCCCTCGGCTTCGTACCCTGGCCCTGCGCCTGCGGCAGACCTTACGGCGCTATCCCTCCTTGACGACCCCTGAGGGGTGGGAGCGGCTGAGTCCGTCCTCCCCCGCGCGGCAGGTCGTGGAGGAGGCCCTCGCGGCCTTGCGGGAATTCATGGCCCTGCCCGACGTTCACGCTCGCCTTCTCTCCCACCCTTACATCCTCGTGCGTCAGGTGGAGGACCGCCTGTACATTTACCTGCCCGACTGGAGCACCTATATCCAGGCCAGCGGACGCACTTCCCGCCTTTTCCTTGGGGGGATCACCCGAGGTCTTTCCCTGGTACTGGAAAGTGAGGAACGCCTGCTGCGGGGGTTGGAGCGTCGATTGGCCCTTCGTCTGGGGGAATTCGCCTTCGTCCCCCTGGCGGAGGTGGATCTGGCCCGGGTGCTGGCCCAGGTGGACGAGGACCGGGCACGCTTGCGCCGGTTGCGTTCGGGGACCCCGGTGTCCGACGAGGAGCGGGAGGAGCTGGCCCGGACGGCCCTCGTCATTGTGGAGTCGCCCAACAAAGCCCGCACCATTGCTCACTTCTTCGGCCGCCCCGGCGTTCAGGAGATGGGGGGATTGAGGGTGTACGAGACGTCTGCGGGGCGGCGCAATGTGCTGATCGCGGCGTCCGGGGGACACGTCTACGACCTTGCCGTCGATGACGCGGAGGAGGAACAGGAGACGTACGGGTTCTCTTCCGTGCTGCACGGAGTAGGTTATCACGAGGGGACCTTCTTCCCCGTGTACACGGCCATCAAACGCTGTCAGACGTGCAGTTACCAGTTCACCGATGAGGGGGAACGGTGTCCTATTTGCGGTTCCCCCCACATCAGGGACGCGCGTCGGGTTGTCCACGCCCTCCGCCGTCTGGTCCTGGAAGTCGAGGAGGTCTACATCGCGACGGATCCGGATACGGAGGGGGAGAAGATCGCCTTTGATCTGACCCTTTTGCTGGCGCCTTTGCACCCCCGCATCCACCGCATGGAATTCCATGAGGTCACCCCTCGGGCCATTCGCGAGGCTCTGGAACACCCCCGCGCGCTGGACATCGCCCGGGTCGAGGCCCAAATCGTGCGACGGGTGGACGACCGTTGGCTCGGCTTCACCCTATCCCACGCGGTGACTCGGGCCTTCTCCCAGGGGTTCGTCCGCGGCCGGCCCCGACTCAGCGCGGGCCGCGTCCAAACGCCGGTCTTGGGATGGGTCATCGAGCGATACGAGGAGCACGGAAGGTCCAAGGAACGATACCTGGTCCTCTCGTTCCCCCTGCCCGATGGTCCCCTGGGACTCCGCATCCCCCTGAGGAACCTGGTCCGTCCCGTCCGGGCAGGGGATGTGCTGGACATCCGTGCCCGGGTCGTCGGGGAGACTGAGGAGGCGCTTCACCCCCGTCCGCCCTACACGACGGACGCGTTGATATACGAGGGTGTCCGGTATCTGGGGTTGGAGGCGTCCCAGGTGATGCAGTTGGCGCAGCACCTGTTCGAGTGGGGGCTCATCACCTACCATCGGACCGATTCCACGCATGTGGCCCCCGAGGGGATCCGGGTGGCCCGGGAGTACCTGCGGGAGTACGAGGATGGCCGGTATTTCCCCCATTTCCGACCTCGCCCCTGGGGGGATGAGGGGGCTCACGAGGCCATCCGTCCCACACGCCCTGTGGACGGGCGAACCCTCCAGGGCATGGTGTCCGAGGGGATTCTGGACCTGCCCGGGTGGAGCCGGGAACACGCGCGGGTTTACGATCTTATCTTCCGGCGCTTCATTGCCAGTCAGATGGCGCCCGTGTCCGTCGTGCGCCAGCGTTTGCACTTCTGGATCCTGCAGGGGCAAACTCCCGTTTGGGAGGGGGAGGAGGAACGCCGAGCCCGGGGGGAGGAGGAGAGCTTCTTGCACTTCTACCCCTATCCCTATGCCGTCTCCCCTTCTCCATTGCCTCCCGAATGGGAGGGGACGACCCGGGTGACGGTGACGGCTTCCGCGTTCAAGGTGTTGGCCCGGGTGCCCCTGTTCACCACGGGGGATCTGGTGCGTTTGATGCGGGAACGGGGCATTGGGCGACCGAGCACGTATCACAAAATTGTGGACACGTTGCTCAAGCGGCGGTACGTCCGTCCTCAGGCGGGCGGGGGCCTTGTGCCCACGAAACGGGGACGGGAGGTGTACACCTTCCTCATGGAGCGCTACGGGGATCTGGTATCCGAGCAGGCGACGCGTGCCCTGGAGGCGTGGATGGATGCGGTCGTCGAGGGGAAGGCCACGTGTGATCGGGTGTTGCAGGACGTCCTGGAGCAAGCCCTGAAGGTGGAAATGGA
Source organism: Anaerolineae bacterium (assembly GCA_015489285.1). GTDB lineage: Bacteria > Chloroflexota > Anaerolineae > JAADDB01 > JAADDB01 > JAADDB01. The sequence goes on from WGAA01000052.1 coordinate 4,077, forward strand.
TTTGCGTGATGCGTGACGTCAGGCGTCAGGCGTCAGGCGCCGGTGAGGAGGTCGGCGCTGCAGGCGTGGCTTGGCTCTGCAACGTGATACGTGATTCGTGATTCGTAATGCGTAACTCGAAGACAAGTTGGCTTTGTAGGGTCAGCATTGTCTTCGCGCCAGTCGGTTACTCGTTACTCGTCACTCGTTACGTCACACGTCATGCGTCATTCGTCAGGCGCCGGTGAGAGCGTCGGCACTGCCGGTGCGGCTCGGCCTGATGACGTGATGCGTAATTCGTAATGCGTAACTTGAAGACAAGCTCGGCTTTGTGGCGAGAACCTTGCTGTCACGCCAACCAATTACTCGTTACTCCGTTACTCGTTACTGACGTTGGCACTGTTGGTATAACCCTGTCCTCACGTCAGGCTTTTA
>WGAA01000053.1 GCA_015489285.1 Anaerolineae bacterium
AGGAACGAACTCGCTCCCCAGCAGCCGGATGATGTCCTCGTGCCAGGCCGGTCCGTTCATCAACGGATGGGGCCATACCTCCATGTACACCCGGTAATGGGGCTTGTCGGCCGATTGTTCCCACAAGCGGGCGAAGGTGCTTTCCATTTCGGTAACGATCTGTTCACCCCGTTCCCTGGCATCTGTGAGCGCAGCCAGGAGACGGATGTTGTCGTATACGCTGTCCAGATGCTTGGGCTGCAGGATGAGGGTGTTCAATCCCGCTCGTAAGAGAGCACTCACACTTTCCTCCCGCATGGGCACGGATGCGATGACCAGGTCGGGTTGTAGGGGGAGGAGATCCTCCGGCTTGACCGACCAGGTGCAGGGGACCCGAGGGAGGTCCTGCGGGAGTTCTTCTCCGAGCAGCCGTGCGTCGTGTTTGCTCACGGCGATCAGGCGGTCCTGACGGCCCAGGGCGATGAGTGTGGCGGTGACGCTGGGTTCTAAAGAGACAATACGATGGGGATACAGGGAACGACGGTGTAACATGGCGCGTGCCTCCTTTCGGACGAATGTGTTCGCGGGCATAAAAAAAGCCGGCTCACGCGAGCCGGGGTGGAGTATCCCGAAGTTTGACATGCGCTCAAAGAGGCACAGCAAACTCAGGGACGGCCCATTCGAGCCGTACTCCTTCCCCTCCCGCGAGAGGATAAGAGTCAGCGAAGGCGGGCGACCGGGCTTCCCAACACCAGAGGTGCCGGGTTACCGTTGCGGGGCAGCGCCGGACTTTCACCGGCTTCGCCTTTCAGCCCTGCCATCCGGGGCGTCGGGCACCTTCGCTGCCGTATGTAGGGACATTATAGCGAGGAGGGCCAAGGGCTCAAATTTCGTCGAACGTTCGGGATCGGGGAGGGGCTACGGTTTCAGTTGCCAGGGGATACCCGCGATGAGGAAGTACACCCGGTCTGCGCTCCGGGCCAGATACTGGTTGACCTCTCCCAGAACATCCCGGTACACCCGCCCCAGAGGATACGGGGGGACGAGGCCCATGCCCACCTCGTTGCTGACGACGAGGATTTCGGCCGGGATGTCCTTTCCCACACGAACAAGGGTTTCGACTTCCCGACGGGCCTCTGCCCGCACGGCCTCTTCTCCCTTTTCGTCGACCTGGAGGACCACATTGCCTATCAACAGGGTAATACAGTCGACAATGACGACGCGTTCCCCCGCGTAGTGCCGTTGCAGGGCCTCACCCACACGGAGTGGAGCCTCCACCGTCCGCCACGAGGCCGGCCTTTCCGCTCGGTGACGGGCAATCCGTTGGGCCATTTCCTCGTCCAGGGCCTGGGCTGTGGCGATGAACAACACGCGTCCCCCTCCCCGTTCCTCCCCCCACTGCTGGGCCAAGGCGCTTTTTCCGCTTCTCGCCCCTCCCAGAAGCAAGGTCAATGTGCCCATGGCGCTCCTCGTGTCCGGGCGGATGTCGCTTCCGTGGAGACGCGGTTGTAGAGGAAGGGAAGGTGGTATTGATGAGCGGGAATGACGACGGTCACGTCCACGGCCTGGAGTCGGTTTTCCGTCTCCGGGCCCCCGTCGACGATGATGGTCGCGCGGTACACGCCGGGAGGCATTGTGTCGTTGTGAACGCGCACGGTCATGACGCTGGGCGTGATTCCCTCCCACGGGTGGAGGGTGATCCAATCCAGATTGGGAAGGAACCGCTCTTGCTCCCCATCGCGTACAATGACGCCCCCCGATGTGACCCGTACCGGAGTTCCCCTGTTCGGACCGCGAGGCTGAATGCCGGGGATGACGCCCGCTACCCAGTGGATGGCATGGCCTTCCGGCACTCCGTACTGCCTGATGGAAATGCGTGGCGGGGTGTACACCTCATCGGGCCACACGTTCATGTAGATGCGCGTGGGGGTCACTTCCATGATGGGAGGGTGGATGGAAGCTACAACGGTGATGGTCATCGGCGAGTTGCTGACGACGGGATCTTCCGCGGTGATGCGGATGGACGCGACGTGCAGACCGATGTCCATCTCTACCGGGTTGATGGTAACCGTCAGGTCGGCCGGAGTGGTGCCGGCCGAAGGCGTGACGGTTATCCACGTTGGGGATTCTAAAATCGTCGCCTGCCAGGGAATATCCCCGCCCGGACCCAAATTTCGGATGGCGAGGCGATGATTGAGGGGCGGATGTCCTTTCTGGGCCTCGAAGCTCAGGGTGTGAGGCTGGACTTCCAGGATGGGCGTGACCACCTCCAGGGTGACCGAGATGGTCTGGGGGCTTTCCAACGCGTCTTCGGCAACGATTCGCACGGTCCCCGTGTAAACTCCCGCCGCCAGGTGACGGGGTTCGACACTGAGGACCAACGTTCCCGGCGTTGTCCCCGATGTGGGGGCGATGTGGAGCCAGGCGTCCCCGTGGGTAATCTCCGCCGTCCAGAGGATGGGACCATTCCCTCCCACATTGGTGACGAGAACGGCTTGAGCCGGGGGCAACGTGTACGCTTCGTAATGGAAGTGGACGCTGTTCGCGCTCAGGTGAAGCACAGGCTTTGCCGGAATACCGGGGCCGTCCAGGTTGCCCACGGCCACAGATAACCGGTAATCGCTCACGTGCTGCACGAAAGCGTCGCTCCGTTCCGGTTCCGTGTAAATGCGGTACGCTCTTTCCTTCAGGATAACCACTTCTCCCCACCCATCTCCGTCCAG
>WGAA01000054.1 GCA_015489285.1 Anaerolineae bacterium
AAGCAGAATCAGATGCGCCGGGTGGGAACGCCCTATCTGGTGGGCATCATGAACGATTACGACCTGTTGCCGGTGTACAACTACCAGTACGGGAGTCACCCGGAGGCCCACAAGATCTCCAAAGAGGTGTGGAAGGCCCTCTTCACCCAGGGAGTGCCCGACGGCTGCCATTACGGCTGTATGCTCTCCTGTTCCCACGCGGTGGATCACTTCCACCTAAGGACGGGGCCGTTCCGCGGGCAGGCGGTACTCGTGGACGGGCCGGAATACGAGAACGCGGCCGGATTGGGCGCCAATCTGGGCATCTTCGACCCCATCCAGGTGCTGGAGCTCAACTTCTACTGTGACACGTACGGGGTGGATACCATCTCCTTTGGGGTCTCCATGGCCTTCGCCATGGAGTGCTATCAGCGGGGCATCCTGACGAAGGAGCACACGGGGGGCCTGGAGCTCACGTGGGGGAATTTCGACGCGGTCGTGGAGGTCCTCCACCAGCTGGCTCTGGGCCAGGGATTTGGCCGCATTGTGGGCCAGGGTGTACGCTGGATGAAGCGGTTCTTCATCGAGGAGCTGGGAGCGGATCCTCAGCTGGTGAACGACATCGGCATGGAGGTCAAGGGGTTGGAGTTCTCCTTCTACGTGACGAAGGAGTCCCTGGCCCAGCAAGGGGGATACGCCATCGCCAACAAGGGCCCTCAGCACGACGAAGCGTGGCTCATCTTCATGGACATGGTCAACAACCAGATCCCGACCTTCGAGGACAAAGCGGAGGCCCTCCACTACTTCCCCATGTGGCGAACGTGGTTCAGTTTGCACGGGCTGTGTAAGCTCCCGTGGAATGACATCGAACCCGCGGACAACGCGCTCCAACCCGAACCCCACAAAGTGCCGGAACACGTGGAGAATTACTGCTGGCTCTACGAGGGGATGACGGGCATCCCTGTGACGGGCGACGACCTCATCCTTCAGAGCGAGAAGGTGTACAACTTCCAGCGTGTCTTCAACCTGCGCCGCGGGTCCGGCCGCAGGGAACACGATTATCCTCCCTACCGCGCGGTTGGTCCGGTGACCGTGGAGGAGTACGAGTCCCGTCGGGAGCGGTATGATCGACAGTTGAAGGAGGAAATCGGCGTCGACCCCGAAGGGTTGAGCACGGAGGAGAAGATGCGCATCCTGCGGGAGTACCGCATGAACCGGTATGAGCAGCTTCTGGACGCGGTGTACGAACGCCGCGGCTGGACCCGGGAAGGGATCCCGACGCTGGAGACGTTGAAGCGGTTGGGTATCGACTTCCCCGATGTGGTCCGGGTCGTGCAGGCCGCGTTGAACTCGTGAGCAAGGAGGTGAGCGTGGGTAAATTGCGTGTCAACGATAAGTTCGAGGTGGATTGGCAACCGGGGATGACGATTCGGGATGTGATCCGTAAGCTGAATTTTACCTTCCCTATGCTGGTCGTGACGGTCAACGGGAAGGTGGTGCCGAAGGAGGATTGGGATACGTATGAGCTCCGGGAGGAGGATAACGTGCGTGTCCTTCACATGATAGCCGGTGGGTAAGGGAAAGAGGGCCTCGGCCGCTTGAGCGCCGAGGCCCTCTTTCGTTTAACGGAGGGCCGCAAAACGACGGGCGACCTCCTCCCAATTGACCACGCTCCACCAGTTGGCGATGTACTCCGCGCGACGGTTCTGGTACTTCAGGTAGTATGCGTGCTCCCAGACGTCCAGCCCGAGGATAGGGGTGAACCCTTCCATGAGGGGATTATCCTGGTTCGGGGTAGAATACACCTTCAAGTGGCCAAAGGCGTCCACCACAAGCCAGGCCCAGCCACTGCCGAACCGGGTGGCCGCGGTTGTCGAGAACAGGTCCTTGAACTGGGCAAAACCGCCGAAGGTCTCGGTAATGACGCGGGCCAGCTCCCCTTCGGGCTCTCCGCCGCCGTTGGGGCTCATGACCGTCCAGAACAGGCTGTGATTGGCGTGGCCACCCCCATTGTTCCGCACGGCCGTTCGGATGTCCTCGGGCACACTGGCCAGGTTCCGCAGCAGGGTCTCCAGGGGGACATCCTGCAAGTAGGGGTACTTCTCCAGCGCGGCGTTCAACTTCTTCACATACCCCCCGTGATGCTTCGTGTGGTGGATCTCCATCGTTCGGGCGTCGATATAGGGCTCCAACGCGTCGTAAGGGTAGGGCAAAGCAGGTAGTTCAAAAGCCATGATGACCTCCTCGTGTGTGTGTTCAGAAAGGATGTTGAGGGAAGCATCCTCTTCCCTGCTCTCCAGTGTACCCCAAAAGGGCCGACAGGGCAAATAAAGAAACGCGCCTGTTTCTTTATCCGGGGTTCTGGAAGTAACGAGTAACGAGTGACGAGTAATCGGATGGCGGGGGAAGACAACGATTAACGATGGCTCCCCTGAAAAAAGGTGGTATGAGACTCGACGACTCCCTACATGTAGTGCTAAATGGCCTCCAAGGCACTATATGTAGTGGTATTCACCTTCGCAAATTGAGTTTTTTCAGTAGAGCCAACGATTGACGATTAACGATTAAAAGGGTGGCGTGAAGAGAAGGCTGATTCTACAATGCTAACCTCTTGTCCAAGTTACGCATCACGAATCACGCATCACGACTAACGAGTAACGGAGTAACGAGTAATTGGTTGGCGTGGCAGCAAGGTTCTCACCGGCGCCTGACGCATGACGGGTGACGAATGACGAACGACCAACGACGAACGAAAGGTTGGCCCGGCAACGCCGGGCGCTGAACCGCCCGGCTCATCCTAGCGAAGGCCTGCGGCCTATGGCTAACGAGTGACGAGTAACGAGTAACCAGCTGGCGTGAAGACGAGGTGGACCCTACAACGCCAACTTATCTTCGAGTTACGCATTACGCATCACGTATTACGTCATCACGCCAAGCTGCGCCTGCTGTGCCGACGTCCTCATCGGCGCCTGACGCCTGACGCATGACGAATGACGTTACGCATCACGCATCATGCCGCCAATTCCCGACGTCCTTTTGAATTTACGCTCGGATTGGAGTAGTATAGTACCGTAGAAGATTATCACGGAGGGGGCAGACATTTCATGGTGCGGAATGAGGGCACGGGGTTACGGCGCGCGCTTGTGTGTCGTCCGGGGAGGGAGTATGTATCCTTGGACGATCCCCAACGTCATAACTTCCTCGACCTCCCCGACCTCGCCCTGGCCCAGGCCCAACACGATGCGTTGACCCGCACCTTGCGTGAGCACCGCGTGGCGATCACGTCCCTGCCGGAGCTTCCGGGCCACCCCAATTCCGTCTTCACGCGCGATCCGATACTGGTGACCGGGGAGGGGTATGTGCACCTGCGCATGGGGTTATCCACCCGGCGGGGGGAGGAAGCGTGGCTCGCGCGGCACCTGGAGGACGAGGGCTTCCCCTGCGTGGGACGCATCGAGCCGCCGGGAACGGTGGAGGGGGGAGACGTCATCCTTGCCGGCCGGGTGGCCTTTGTCGGGCACTCCGGCCGGACGAACGAGGAGGGCATTCGCCAGCTCCGGCGAATCCTGAGCCACCTGGGCGTCCACGACGTGCGCGTTGCGCCCGTCCCCGACCGGTATCTCCACATCGGAGGGGCCATGAGCATGGTGGCACCGGACCGGGTCGTCGCCTGTTCCGGCCGGTTTCCTCGCGACTTCTTCTCCGGGTTCGACGTCATATGGGTCGCCCGGACGCGGGCCACCGGGGCCAACGTCATCTGCCTTGCTCCCAACCGGGTCATCGCGGAAGCCGCGGAGACGTCCCTTATTCAAACGCTGGAAGATCACCGGGTGACCGTGATCCCCCTGGATCTTTCCGAGTTCGTCAAAGGGGGGGGCGGCCCGACCTGCTTGATTCAACCGCTTCAAAACGCGTAAGCGATGATTTATAGGAGGTATCCATGACATCACAGACGCAGGAGACTGTTATTACATTACCCCGGAAAGCGGCGCGGCCGTTGGCCCGCTGGTTGACCCGGCTTGCGCCGCCTCCCTATCTCGTCCTTTCCATTATCGCCGTCCTCATCGGCGTGGGCACCGGATACGGTGCGGTCATCTTCATCCGCTCCCTGGAGTTCGTGCAGCACATTGCTGAGGGGCTTCGGGAAGATCTCGGCATCATCGGCATGTTCCTTTCTCTGGGTGTTGGGGGCGCGTTGGGAGCGCCCCTTATCGTGTACGTGGCCAGTGAGGCCCGGGGGCACGGTGTTCCCGAGGTGATGATGGCCATCGCGGTACACGGGGGCCGCATCCGCCCTCGAGTCGTCGTTGTCAAGGCCGTCGCCTCGGCCCTGACCATCGGCTCCGGCGGGTCGGCAGGACGTGAGGGGCCCATCGTCCAGATCGGGTCCGCACTGGGGTCGACCCTGGGACAGTGGTTGGCCTTCTCCGAGGAACGCATCAAGATCCTGGTGGCTGCCGGGGCGGCCGGTGGTATTGCGGCCACGTTCAACGCCCCCATTGCCGGTGTCATCTTCGCCCTGGAGGTCATTCTCGGCGAGTTCAGCATGGGATACTTCGGGGTCGTCGTCATCGCGTCCGTGTCGGCCAGCATTATCAGCCGGGCGTATTTGGGCGCGGCGCCGGCCTTCCACGTGCCCGCGTACGGGCTGAACTCGGTGTGGGAAATTCCCCTCTACGTGGGCATCGGCATAGTTTCCGCGCTTCTGGCCGTCTTCTTCATTGTCATTCTCTACAAGGCAGAGGACATTTTCGAAGCCTGGAAGGCACCGGAGGTCATCAAGCCCGTCGTCGGCATGTTGCTTACCGGCGTGGTCGCCCTCTTCTACCCCCAGGTCCTGGGGCCCGGGCTCCACTTCATCGGCGAGGCTATCGCCGTCAACATGCAGATGAGCCTCAAGCTCCTGGCTCCGCTGGCCATCGCCAAACTCATCGCCACCAGCTTCACCCTGGGGGCGGGGAACTCAGGTGGTGTTTTCGCACCCTCCCTCTTCGCCGGAGCCGCGTTGGGGGGCAGCTTGGGGATCATTTTCAAGCAACTGTTCCCTCATCTTTACATCAACCCCGGCGCTTACGCCCTGGTGGGGATGGCGGCCACCTTCGCGGGCGCGGCCCGTGCGCCCATTACCGCCATCCTCATCGTCTTCGAAATGTCCAACGACTACCGCCTTATCCTCCCCCTCATGCTGGCCACGGTCATCAGCACGGCCATTGCCCATTACATCCACCCCGAATCCATCTACACCCTGAAGCTGGCCCGTCGGGGCATCGTCATTCGCCACGGCCGGGACATCGACGTCATGCAGAGCGTGACGGTCGAGCAAGCCATGCAGCGCAACCCGGTCACCGTTCCTCCCACCATGCCCTTGAAGGAGCTCGCGGACATGTTCGTTCAAGCCCACGGCCACGGCTTCCCCGTGGTCGACGAGCAGGGGAACCTGGTGGGCATCGTCTCCCTCACCGATTACCAGGAAGCAGCGAAGCGGAAGGACGCGGACCGGCTTACCGTGGGGGATATCATGACGCGTGACCTCATCGTCGCCTACCCCGACGAGACCTTGTGGGAGGCCCTGCGCAAGCTGGGCTTGCGGGACGTGAGTCGGTTGCCCGTGGTCTCCCGCCAGAACCCCCGGCAGCTTCTGGGGCTCATCCGACGGCGGGACATCATCCGGGCGTACAATCTGGCCATTGCCCGACGGGGGGAGATTGCCCAGCGGTTGCAGGAGCTTCGCGTAGGCGAGGGGGATGCGGAGTACATCCGGGTGGATTTGCCCGCGGATGCCTGGGCCGTGGGGAAGCGGGTCCGGGAACTGCACCTGCCCGAGGATTGTGTCCTGGTTTCCGTCCGACGGGGGCGTCGCATCATCATCCCTCACGGGGATACCGTCCTTCAGCCCGGCGACCGCATCACCATCTTCACCACGCGGGAGTGCAAGCCTCGGGTGATGAACATCCTCAGCCTGGGCAAGGACATCCAGGAGGAGGGGTGAGGGCGATTTGTCCCACCGGGCGAGGTGATCTATATTCCTTTTGCGGGCATCCATGACGGGCGTGGGGGCCTCCCGCACGTACCGAGGCATTCCCGGAGGATGCGAGCCTCATGGGATTACAAGCGGTGGATCCACCTCAACGCGAGCTTACGGCATGGGCCAGGGGGTTTGCCCCTTACATGGGCACTCGACGGGCCGCGTTCATGCCCTACTGGCCTCTGGGTTATCCCTCACCGCAGCAGACGGTGGACTACGTGCAGCGCCTCGTTGCCGCGGGCGCGGACATGTTGGAGTTGGGCATCCCCTTCTCCGACCCCCTCGCCGATGGACCGACCATCCAGGAGGCAACACAACACGCGCTGGCCCAGGGCATGACCGTGGCCCGGGGGCTCCACATCCTGCGCACCCTGCGGGAGGAGGGGCTCCGCATCCCCGTTGCCCTGATGACCTACATCAACCCCATCCTTGCCTACGGACAGGAACGTTTCGTCAAGGATGCGGCCGAGGCCGGCGCGAACGGCCTCATCATACCCGATATGCCCCCGGAGGAGGGGGATGAGCTGGAGGGTCTCTGTCGCTCCCATCATCTGGCCCTGATCTACCTGCTCGCCCCCACATCCACCGAGGAACGTATCCGTCTTATTGTGCGAAGGGCTACGGGCTTCCTCTACCTGGTTTCTGTCACGGGGATTACGGGAGCTCGGGAGCAGTTACCGCCCGATTTGGCCGAATTCGTGCACCGTGTGCGCGAGCACACATCCCTCCCGTTGGCCGTCGGCTTTGGCATCGGCCGTCCGGATCAGGCCCGAGCCGTAGCCCGGGTGGCCGATGGCGTCATCGTGGGCAGCGCCCTGATCCGGGCTGATCGGGAAGGGGGCATCGAGGCGGTAGAAGCCCTGGCCCGCTCCCTGGCTCGGGCTGTGCATACCGACGAGGAGGGCTCTACCCTTTAGAGGCACGTCAAGGCAGGAGGAGGCATTATGACCCGGTGTCGTGTTGGAGTGCACGCGCGCAACGCGCCCCTGTTCGAAGAGGTGGACTACGAAGTCCTCCGTATCGCCAAAATCGAGACCCTGAAGATGATGTCCCTGAACAGGGATGAGGTGTTCCGTCGCGCCCGCGAGATCAATCCCAAAATGGAGTTCATCGTCCGCCTTTACGACGAGCGCATTGGGCCCGGAGGACATCCCACCCCCCAGCAGTTCGTGGAGCGGCACATCCGGCGCATCAACCAGCTTCGCCCCTGGGTGAAGAAGTTCGAAATCCACAACGAACCCAACCACGCGTCGCGGATCGAGGGGTGGGGACCGACGGACGAGGACGCCCGGGATTTCCGAGATTGGTACCTGGAAGTGCTCCGCCGTCTGCGACAGTTGGCCCCGTGGGCCGAATTCGGCTTCCCCGGCCTGGCCGTCTACGACGTGCCCCATCGGGACCGGGCTTGGCTGCGGATCTGTCGCCCCGCCATCGAGGCTTCCGACTGGTTGGGCGTTCATTGCTACTGGCAGCACGATAACATGCGTCATCCCGAATGGGGGCTCCGTTTCCGCATCTATCACGAGATGTTCCCCAACATGCCCATCGAAATCACCGAGTTTGGGGATTCCACCCTCAACGCGGACCCCCAACACGTGGCCCGGGAGTACCGGGAATACTACACCCTGCTCCAGGACTACCCCTACGTGCGCTCCGCGAGCGCGTTCATCCTCTCCTCACCCGACCCCCAGTGGGCCCGTTTTGTCTGGCGTCGGGAATCGGGGGAAATCCTGCCCATCCCCTATGAAGTGGCCAAAGTGCCCCGGGTCGAGCGACCTCGAATCTGGAAGGCCGAATGGGTCACCATCAACGTCCCCGACAAAATCCCCATCGGCATCGGCAGCACGGCCTCCTTCGTCATTCGCAACGTGGGCACCGTCATATGGCCCAACACCGGTCCCCACCGGGTGCGGTTGGGGTATCACTGGTACGACGGGAGGGGCCGCCCCGTGGCCGCGGACAAGGATCTGCGGACGGAGCTGCCCAAGCCGGTGGCTCCCGGGGAGACGGTGACCGTTGCCCCGGCCCCTGTGGTCCCGCCCCCCTGGCCGGGGAAATACATCCTCGTGTGGGATCTCGTGGAGGAGGGGCGGGCCTGGTTCGGCGAGCGGGGAAGCCCGGTCGTCAAGATGCCCGTGGAAGTGGTCGTTACGGAGAAATCCACCCGGACCTTCCCCGAGACGGGGAAGACGGTGGAGCAGCCCTTCCTCGGTTTCTTCTACAAATACGGTCTGGACATCACCGGGTATCCCATCACCGATGTCATCGTGGAAAACGGGATGCGCACCCAGTACTGGCAACGGGTGGCGATGGAGGAATACGCGCCGGGGAAGGTGCGACTTAAGCTCATCGGCCAGGAACTCCTGGACTTGCGGAGCAAGGTGGCGGACCTCATGCGGCGCCTGCAAGCCCGCCGGGAAGGCACCATCGCCCCACCGGAGATCGTCAACGTCATCGACGAGCTTCCTCGGGACCCCGAGGGGATGATCAAACGCTCCCTGGACGACATCCGCTACGTCGTCTTCGACCACACGGCGACCAACTTCCCCATCTCCCTGCGGGTCATCGCGGAGAAACACCGTGAGCGCTGGCCCGGCATCACCTACCACTACTTCATCGACTTCGACGGCACCATCTATCAGACCGAACCCCTGGACGAGGTGGTCATCCGCCGCGAGGATTACCTCAAAGGGGTCCGGGTGGGCATGGCCGGCAACTTTAGCGAGGGCGTCCCCAACGACGCCCAACTGGACGCTGCCGCCCACTTGACCGCCTGGCTCCTCCAACGCTTTGGCCTGGACACTGAGGCCATCAAGGGGACCAGCGACTTCGTGCTCACCGAGTCCCCGGGGAAGAACTGGCGTTCCGGCGCCCGCTGGCGGGACATGTTGGTGGAGCGGGTGCGCCGCTGGCTGGCCTCGGTCGCACCGGCCCCCTCGGTGGACACGGAGGCCGTGGAGAAGGTCCTCAACGAGCTCAAGGAGGAGCTGGAGAAGCAGGAGGAGGTGCGGGCCTCCTTGCTCCGAGAGCTGGAAGCGCAAAAGGAAAGCAACGCGGCCCTGCGCGAACAGCTCACCCTGGCCCACGAACAGATCGGGGAGCTACAGGCCACCCTGGACCGGCTGCGCGATCTCTTGCGTCGGTTGGAACAGGGAACGCCCGAAGAACCCTCCCACGCCACCGAGGTTCCTCGGCCCCCCATTCGCGACGTGGTGGACGAGCTGCCCAAGCACCCGGACAAGCGCTATCCAACCCGTTCCCTCTCCGACATCACGCACATTGCGGTGCATCACAGCGCGGCCTCTCCCAACATCCCGGTGGAGGCCATTGCCCGTTATCACGTGGAGCACAACAAGTGGCCGGGCATCGGATACCACTTCTACATCGGCCCCGACGGGACCATCTACCAGACGAACCGGCTGACGACCATGAGCAACCACGTGTACATGAACAACGCCTACACCGTGGGCATCTGCGTGGCCGGCAATTTCCAGCACACCCTTCCCACCCCGGCCCAATTGCAGGCGACGGCCCACCTCATTGCCTGGCTCACCCAGTTGCTGAACATTCCCCTGGAGCACGTGAAAGGGCATCGGGAATTCCCCCACAACGAGGAGCACACGAGCTGCCCGGGGGACGAGTGGTTGGGGGGATTCCGCTGGCACGATATGCTCCTGGGCCGGGTCAAGCGGATCCTCTCGGGGCAACTGGAACCCCCGCCGCAACCCATTTACCATTACATGCTCTTCTGGCAGCACGGCGAGACCTGGGCCCGCCAGGATTGGCTCAACAGCATCAACTACGTGGCCCGTTACCGTCCGACTATGGGGTTCTTGCCGGATGAGGCGGCTCATGCCCAGAAGGTGACCATTGTCGGTGGGCCCTCCGGTGTGTCTCCCGAAGTGGAACAGCGCCTGCGCGAAGCGGGGTGTATCGTGCGCCGTGTTGCCGGCGCTAACGAGGAGGAGACCAAGGCCATTCTCGACCGCCTCGCGGAGGAGGGCGATCCCTTCATCAGCGGATGATGCGTGATGGCACTCGTCACACGTCATGCGTCATGCGTCAGGCGCCGATGAGGACGTCGGCACTACAGGCGCGTCTTGACGTGATGATGTGATTCGTGATGCGTAATGCGTAACGTCACACGTCATTCGTCACCCGTCATGCGTCAGGCGCCGGTGAGGACGTCGGCACTGGAGGCGCATCTTGGCTCTGCAACGTGATACGTGATACGTGATGCGTAATGCGTAATTTAGAGGGAAGGTTGGCGTTGCAGGGACAACCTTGTGTGCGCGCCAGCCGCACGGGGCTAAAGACCCCGTGCTACATCAGGCAAAGGCCGCTGGAAGCGGCCTAAGTAGAGTGCCCTACCCAGACTTCCGAAGTCTCGTGGACTTCGGAAGTCTGAACCAGACCCCGTGCTACATTGAAGCAAAGGTCGCTGGAAGCAGCCTAAAGGGAGCCCCCTTCGAGGGGGCTTTGCCCTAATGTAGCCCGAAGGTTGACCTTTGGGCGGAGTGGGCGCTGACCTATGGCTTGTGTTAGTAGCGCCGGGCGCTAAACCGCCCGGCTCATCCTAGCGAAGGCCTGCGGCCTCACGCGGGAGAGCCCGAAGGGCTTCGCTTTAATGAGCACGGCGGTTCAGCGCCGTGCGAGGGCAGCGGGGAGACAAGCTCGGCCCAGCAGCGCCAATCCACTCCCCAAATTACGCATTACGCATCACGAATCACGCATTACGTCGCCAGAGCCCAGGTACGCCTCCAGTGCCGACGTTCTCACCCGCGCCTGACGCCTGACGGGTGACGACCGACGCGTTCCAGCCAGGTGGAGATGGCGCGGGCGACCGCGTCGGGCGCTTCCACCATGACCATGTGTCCGGCCCCGGGGATGAGGACGAGCTCCGCCTGGGGGATGTGCTCGGCCAGGTAACGCAGGAACTTGGGCGGCGTCAAACGGTCGGATTCCCCGCCCAGGACAAGGGTGGGCACGGAGATGTCCTTCACATCCCCCATCCGATCCCACACATCACAGGCGGCGAAATCCCCGTAGACCACCTCGGGGGACGTGGCCATCACCTGCTCGACGAAGACGTCCAGAAGGGGCGGTGGGGGCTCGTCCCCATAAGCCCACTGGGAGAGGAAACGAACCGTGTCCTCGAAATTCTCCCGTAATCCCCGGAGGATGCTGGGATGCACCCGCAGCCGGGCCCCCGTGGCCACGAGGACGAGGGCGGCCAGCCGCCGAGGGACGGCCAGGGCCAGCTCCTGGGCAATGGCGCCCCCCATCGAATGCCCCACCGGGACGAACGTCTCCAGCCCGAGGGCATCCGCCCAGGCGAGGAGCGCGTCCCGGTACGCGGGGATGGAGGGGAGCGCGGGACCTTCGGAGCGCCCGTG
>WGAA01000055.1 GCA_015489285.1 Anaerolineae bacterium
AATGCCGGCAGGCCGGGGCACTCCAGACTTCGGAAGTCTCGCAGACTTCCGAAGTCTGGGCCGGGAGTGATACGTGATACGTGATGCGTAATTTGGGCGAGTGGGGTGGCGCTGTAGGGCAACCTTGTGTCCACGCCTGTTGATTACTCGTTACTCGTCACTCGTTAGTCGTGACTCACCACTTACCCCCGCTTGGCGAACGGTTTCGAACAGGTATAATGGAACATAATGCAGCAGGCACAACCTGGCAGGGATCTGGATACAGGCAATGGACCAACAATGGGTAGACCATCCGGAAGACAATTCGGTTCCCGTTGAAGGGAATGCGCCGCGAGTTTCCCCCGGATTCTCACGCCGGAAGGACACCTTGAGGAGGCTTTGGCGTGCCCACGGGCATCACCTTCTCCTCGCCCTCATCCTGGGTATTGCCCTTTACCTGCGCGCCTACCATGTCATGTGGGACGAGGGCCAGCTGGCCCACCCGGATGAGCTCTCCACCGTCGCCTTCTACGCGCCGACCATTCATTGGCCCCAGCACGTGGGGGATATCCTCAAGCCGCACGCCTCCACCCTCAACCCCCTGTGGGACGTAAATGCCCACCGGCGGCGCTCCTACACCTACGGCCACTTCCCCCTCTACCTCCTCGTCCTCACGGCTCACGGCGTCAAGCACCTGGCCCCCGTCGCCGAGGCGTTGGGGCTCCCGCCGGATACGGTCCACTACCTGCGCACGGCCACGAGCGCGCCCGGCTTTGCCTTCGTAGGCCGTCTCCTCATGGCCTTGAGTGACACCCTTACCGTATTCCTCGTTTACCTCATCGCCCGTCGTCTCTACGGGAAGTGGTGGGGGCTGCTCGCCGCGGCTCTGACCACCTTCACCGTCACGCACATCCAGCTGGCCCATTTCTTTGCCGTCGACCCCATGTCCACCACCTTCACCATGCTGGCGGTATACGGGGGCATGCGCATGGCCGAGGAGGGGCGCACGCGGGACGCAGTGATAACCGGTGTCGGCATGGCGCTGGCCATCGGGAGCAAATTCAGCGCCCTGCCCATCCTCGCCGTCCCCCTCATTGCCCTCTTCCTGCGCGCGCCTCGGGCTTCACGGACCCGGGGGAACCGACCTTCTCCCCTCTCCCTCCTGCTCATCGCCTACGCGGTCGCCTTCCTCCTCTTTGCCCTCACCTCCCCCTACGTCATCCTGGACTGGCCCAACTTCAAACAGGCCGTCCTCGTAGAGCAGGGAGCCATGGTCCGAGGGGACGCGGACTTCCCCTTCACACGCCAGTACCGGGGAACCAAACCCTACATCTATCACATCGAGCAATCGGTACGCTGGGGCATGGGATGGGCCCTGGGCCTCCTCGGGTGGCTGGGTCTAGGGTGGGCTATCATCCAGGGGGTGCGGCGGAAGCTCCGTCCCGGGGAGTGGATGCTCCTGGCCTGGGTCATCCTCTACTTCGGGCCGACCGGCCTGTTCCTGGCCAAGTTCATGCGCTACACGTTGCCCATCGTCCCCGCGCTCATCATCTTCGGGGTAGGGATGCTCCGGGCTCTGGCCCATGCGCCCCATCTCTCCCCTCCCCTAAGGCGCTGGCTCCCCCAAGCCCTGGCTGCCGTCGTCCTGGCCCATGCCATCTTCTGGTCCCTGGCCTTTGTCCACGGCGTCTACGGGAAAACCCACCCGTGGATCACCGCATCCCGGTGGATATACACCCACATCCCCGACGGGGCGGGCCTTGCCGTGGAGCATTGGGACCGACAACTGCCCCTTCCCCTCCCGGAACCCAACGCGAACCCGGGCCGATATCGCTACATCACCATGCCCATGTACGACGAGGACACGCCCGAGAAATTCGAGACCATAAAGAACAACCTGCGCCAGGCGGACTACTACATCTTTGCCACGGCCCGGCTGTACAAATCCATCCCCCGCCTTCCCCAACGCTATCCCATGACAACCCGCTTCTACCGCCTCTTCTTCGCCGAGAAATTGGGATTCGTGCGGGTCCTCGACGTCCACAATTACCCCGAGCTCGGCCCCTTCGTCTTTCCCGACGATGCCGCCGACGAAAGCTTTTGGGTGTACGACCACCCCCGGGTGCTCATCTACAAGAAGGTGCGGGACCTGAGCGACGAGGAGTGGGACCGCCTCCTGGGAGGAACTTGGGAGGGGGCCAAACACTGGGACGTGGGAGGGCCGACCCTGCTCCAGCGCATTTTCAAACTCCTCCCCTTCAAAACCCAACCCTCCCAGGCCCCGGCGCCTGAGGGCGAAGAACACAAAGGACCGTCCCTTCTCCTGGGAACGGATTTCGACGACCTGCCGGTCGTGCGATGGTGGCGGTGGAACCGATGGGCGAGTGAACACGCGCTGCCAGCCATCCTCCTCTGGTGGATGGTGGTGACCCTCATCGGCCTTGTTGCCTGGCCCATGACCTTCCTCGCCTTCCCGCACCTGCGGGACCGGGGATACGGGTTCACCCGTGGTATCGGCCTGCTGACGGTCGCCTACATCGCCTGGATCGTCCCCTCCTTGCGGCTGGCCATCAACGACCTCCCCCTGATCTTGCTCGTCCTCGTGCTGGTGGCCGGGTTCAACCTCTGGCTGACCCACCGTCACCGGAGGCGCCTGATCGCGTTCTGGCAAGAGCAGAAGGATCTCATCCTCCTTTACGAGGGGCTTTTCACCCTCGCCTACCTCTTCTTCGTCTTCATCCGCATGTTGAACCCCGACCTGTGGCAGCCGTGGAACGGGGGGGAGAAGTTCATGGAGATCGCGTACCTGAACGCGACCGTCCGCACCCCTTATTTTCCCCCTTACGACCCGTACTTTGCCGGCGGCACGATCAATTACTACTACTGGGGCTACCAGATCGTCAACGTTCTCATCAAACTCACGGGCATTACCCCCACCGTGGCCTTCAACCTGGCCGTGCCCACCCTGTTCGCCCTGACGGTGGTGGCTGCAGCCGGCCTGGGATACGACATGGTCGCCTGGGCCGGGAAGAGACGGGCCTTCCAGGCCGGTCTCCTGGCCGCGGCTTTTGTCGCCCTTCTGGGCAACCTGGACGGCCTAGGGGTCATCCTGCGCAACCTCGCGCAGGTCAGTCAATCCCCCTTCCACAGCCATTTCCCCTGGCTGGAAACCTGGGTCAACGCGCTCATCGGGTGGAGCAAAGTGCTGGCCCATGAGGCCTCCCTCCCCAAGTACGACTACTGGGCTCCGAGCCGGGTCATCCCCTACACTATCAACGAATTCCCTTACTGGTCCTTCCTCTTCGCGGACCTGCACCCGCACATGATGGGCATTCCCTTCACCATCATCGTCCTGGGCATGGCGTTCAACATCATCGCGGGCGCACGGCGTTTCTGGTTCAGCGAGGGGCTGGGGGCGGGATTACTCCAATACCTCGTCCTGCCCCTGGGATTGGGCGCGCTGGCGGTCATCAACACGTGGGATCTGCCCACCTATTTGGGGATTCTGGCCCTGGCCTTCTTCCTGCGGCAGTGGCGGGCCCGCCCGCGGATCAACTGGCTCCTGTGGGGATTCCAAACGGCCTCGGTGGCCCTGCTGGCCTATCTCCTCTTCCGGCCCTTCTTTGCCCACTACGCGCCCACTGCGGCCTCGGGAGTCGGGTGGGCGCCGCAGAAAACGCCCCTGGGCAAGTGGCTCAACATTTGGGGGTTCTGGTATTTCCTGGCCGTCACCTTCCTCGCGGTCGAACTCACCCGGCGGGATCGCCTTCCCGTGGCCCGCTGGCTCCGGGCCCTCATCGTCCACTACGAACGTCTGCCCCGCTTCCTCCGGTTGAAGGCACGGCTGACCGACCCGGAGCGCATCCTGCCCTCCATGCGCCATCACATCTCCAGGCTGGCCTGCTGGGTCGGACTGGGCGTTCTCCTCCTCACGCCCCTCTTGTGGGTGCTGGGATATCGGGTGCCCGCGGTCCTGCTTCCTCCGCTCTACATCGCGGCCGTCCTCACCCTGCGATTGGACGTGCCCGTGGGCATCGTCTTCGCCACCCTCCTCACCTTCACGGCCTTTCTGGTCCTCCTGGGGGTGGAGTTCGTCTACTTGAAGGATCACCTCCAGGGCGGGGACTTCAAGCGCATGAACACCCTGTTCAAGTTCTACATCCAGGCCTGGGTCATGTTAGGGCTGGCCGGGGCCGTGGGGCTGATGCGCGCCAGAGAACGGTTGCCCCGGTGGAAACGGGAGCTCCGCCTCGCCTGGCAGGCCGTGTTCACCGTCCTGCTCCTCGCGTCCCTCACCTTCCTCGTCGTGGGGACCGTCGCCCGGGTGAAGGACCGCTTCCCCGAGGGGTTGAGTGAACGTCCTCCCTTTGGGACGTTGGACGGCATGGCCTTCATGAAGTACGGGGTTTACACCTGGCCCGACCCCCAGCACAAAATCGTCCTCAAGTGGGATTACGAGGCCATCCGCTGGCTGCTGGATAACGAGCCCCGGGTCGTGCCCATCGCGGAAGCCCGGTTGGACTACTACCGGGAGGGGGGAACCCGCGTGGCCTCCTTTACCGGACTCCCCACATTCATGGGACTGCACCAGATGGGGGAACAGCGATACGGGTGGCAGACGGGGCCACGGCAGCAGCTCGCCCTGGAATTCTGGAAGACGCCGGACGTGGGCCGCACCCTGGAGATCATCCGGCAGGTGGACATTCACTACATCTACGTGGGTCAGCTGGAGCGACAGCAATACGACCCTCGCGTTCTGGACAAATTCGAACGGATGGTGCAGCAGGGCTACCTCACCGTCGTCTTCCAGAACGAAGGCGTCACCATCTACCGGGTCCACCTGGAGGGGTGAAGAAGGGGAACGGGGCTATTCCCCCACCTCTGTGAGGGGAATCCAGCCCCGCTTGAGGGCCAGGACCGCGGCCTGTGTGCGGTCGTTCACCGCGAGCTTGCGCAATATCGAGCTCATGTGATTTTTGACCGTCTGGCGACTGATGCCCAGCTCCCGGGCGATTTCCTTATTGCTGTACCCTTTGGTGATCAGCTTCAAGATCTCCATCTCCCGAGATGTGAGGGGCGAGAAGACCACATCCGCGTCCTCGAAGACGGCCATTTCCTCGAACTTCCGCAGGAGCCAGGAAGCCACCTGGGGTTTGCTCATGACCATATCCCCGACCACGTAGTTCCCCTTGGCCACCTGGCGAATGGCCGGGATGAGCTCGGAGGATTGGACATCCTTGGGATAATAGGCCATGGCGCCGGCCCGCAGGGCGTGGAACAGCTGCTCGTCGTCGTGATACGCGGTGATGACGATGACGCCCACGCTGTCCATCCGACTGGTGATCTCACGGGTGGCCTGAAGTCCGTTCATCTCCGGCAAGTTCACATCCATGATCACCACATCGGGGCGGACGCGCTCTACCAGCTCCACGGCCTCCTTTCCTGTGTGGGCTTCGGCCACGACCTCGATATCGTCCTCCAGCTCGAGGACGCGCTTGAGCCCGGCGCCGAAAAGGGGATGATCTTCGACGATGAGTACGCGTATTTTCGGCGACTTCATGGAAAACCTCCTCCACTTACACCTCTGACGTAGGGGCCTCTTCTCGGTGGGGGACACGCAATCGCACCAGAGTGCCCCGAGGGGAACGGGTCAGGACCACCAGCTCTCCCCCCACACTCCGGGCGAGATCGTGCATAATGGGCAGACCGAAGGTCTGCTTCGCTTGCAACGACGAGTAGATCTTCACCAGTTGCTCCTCGCTCACCCCTTCCCCATCATCTTCCACTTCCAACCGCCACTCATGGGGGTCCTCAGAAACCCGAATGACCACGTGCTGGGCATTCGCGTGTTGTGCCACGTTCCGCAACGCCTCCTGGGTCACCCGGTAGAAGACGTTAGCCAGCCGGGGCGGCAAACTCCGTTCGACGGAGGGGTCCACTTCGACCTGCACGTCCAGGTGATACTGTTGTTCATATCGCTGAGCGATCTCCCGCAGCCAGGGAATAAGCCCCAGCTCCCGGAAGGTCATAGAAGGATACAACTCTTCCACGATCTCCTGCAATTCGGCCAATCCCACTTCCAGCTCGGAGAGCATACTCTCCAGCACGGGGCGGATGTTCTCCACGTTGGTGTCCAGGATGTACAGGAGGGTGCGGAGTTCGATGGCCAAATTCGCCAGCACCTGCCCCGGGCCTTGCTTCAGACGGTCGACAATGCGTTCTCGCTCGCTCTCTTTCAACGGTGTGCTCCACAGAGAAATCTCATGAGGTGGCCGCATCTTTCACTACCCTCGACGTTTACCGAGATACACGGCCTGACCGGGCATCGATGACCGACGGATATCAACCTGCTCTTACTATACCAAGAAATCGACAAAAATTCTCTAGGAATTTAGTCCTATACGCGAGTCGATATTCTCGGCTACACGCAAAACTATCTCCGACCGGTCATGCGGATGAACCGTTGAAAGAAGAGCCGAGCCACTGTGCCCGCGGCTTTGAAGATCTCCTTCTGGGAGATCTTCGACCGCCCATGCAGGCGATCGACAAAGACGATGGGGATCTCGCCGATGCGGAACCCCTGGGCCTGGCAGCGGTAAAGAATTTCCAGCAGATAGGAGTATCCATCGGCCCGAATCGTTTCCGGCCGCACGGCCTCCAGAACATAGCGACGATAGGCCCGAAAGCCCGCAGTACAGTC
>WGAA01000056.1 GCA_015489285.1 Anaerolineae bacterium
TTCCTTGCCTCCCACTATAACCGGATCCCGGGAAACGGAAAAGTCCGCACGGTGAGGTCGGTCCCGGCCTAACGACGTGAGGCGTCATCCGTCACTCGTCATGCGTCAGGCGCCGGGGAGGACGTTGGCACTGCAGGCGCATCTTGGCTTGAGGACGTGATGCGTGATACGTGATGACGTGATGCGTGATACGTAATGCGTAACTCGAAGATAGGTTGACTCTGTAGCGATCACCTTGTCTCCGCGCCGGCCTTTTAATCGTTAATTGTCAATCGTTAATCGTTGTTTTCCTGCGCCATCCAATTACTCGTTACTCCGTTACTCGTTACTCGCCCTTTGGCTCCGCGGGAAACGCTCTTGGCCGGATTTTCCCCTCTGTGTTATACTCATGCGTGCCGACCTGTACCGGGTCGAGCTCCGAGGAAGGGAGGTGAGAGGGGGAAGGTGGGATGTGAAGGACGTTCAGAGGATGCAGGTGTCGACGGTATGTGTTGAACCCGGGGATGGCTGCGGGGAGCGGTTTCGGCGCTAATGCCCATCGTCCGGCCTCGTCCGTCGGGCTCCGTTGTGGGTGCTCCAACACAACGTCTCGGCGTGACCCCGGACGATGACCGAAGAGTTCTGTCTCCGTGGTCGTCCGACCCCATGTAAAGGAGCGGAAGGTTATCATGGCCAGTGTAACTTTCGAACATGTGACGAAGAAGTTCGGCGACGTCGTGGCGGTTAACGACCTGACGTTGCACATCGAGGACAAGGAATTCCTTGTCTTTGTCGGCCCGTCGGGCTGCGGTAAGACGACAACCTTGCGGTTGCTCGCGGGGTTGGAGGAACTTACCGATGGGCACATCTACATCGGCGACCGTCTCGTCGACGATGTGCCTCCCAAGGACCGGGACATCGCTATGGTGTTCCAGTCCTACGCGCTGTACCCCCATATGAGCGTGTACGACAACATGGCCTTCGGCCTCAAGTTGCGTAAGGTGCCCAAGGATGAAATCGACCGGAGGGTCCATGAGGCCGCCCGCATCCTGGGCATCGAGCAGTTGTTGGACCGCAAACCCAAGCAGCTTTCCGGCGGCCAACGCCAGCGTGTGGCCGTAGGACGGGCCATCGTGCGTAACCCCAAAGTCTTCCTCTTCGATGAGCCCCTCTCCAACCTGGACGCGAAATTGCGCGTCCAGACCCGAGCGGAGCTGAGCAAGCTCCACCATCGCCTGGGGACCACCTTCGTCTACGTGACCCACGACCAGGTGGAGGCGATGACCATGGCCACGCGCATCGCGGTCATGCGGGATGGCGTCCTCCAGCAGGTGGATACCCCCCAGACCCTTTATGAGAAGCCGGGGAACGTCTTCGTCGCGGGCTTCATCGGCAGTCCCAGCATGAATTTCTTCGACGCCACGCTGGTGGAGGCCGATGGGAAGCTCTTCGTCGACGGAGGCTCCTTCCGCCTGGAGGTGCCCCCGCACCTGGCCGAACAGTACCGCAAGTACAAGGGCCAGGAGGTCATCTTCGGCATCCGACCGGAGGATATCCACGCGAAGCCGTATGTGCCGCCGGAGATCTTCCCCGCGGAAATGCGGGCTCAGGTGGATGTGACGGAGTTGATGGGAAGCGAGATCTTCCTCTACTGTCTCACGCCGGACGGGCGGGCCTTTGTGGCTCGTGTGGACCCGCGCACGAAGGCGCGGCGGGGCGATGTGGTGGATCTGGTGGTCAACATGGACCACATGCACCTTTTCGACCCTAAGACGGAGAAGCGTCTGGAGTGAGAGACATCGCAAGGGAGATGATATAGGGGGTGGCGCCTGCGGGGGTCACCCCCTTTCCCTTTCTACCCCCCTTTTTCTTCCATGAGCTCTTCGATGCTTTCGCTTTCGATGAGGTCGGATATGGTGGCCCGGAGAACACGCACGTCGTCCAGGGCCGCACGGATGTGGTATTCTGTGGCCCCGTTGCGGATGGCTTCCGCGTAGAGGGTTTCGGCCTTTTCCGCATCCCCCAGGGCCAGGTAGTACAGGGCCAGGTTCAACGTGTTGGCCGCATCGTGAGGCGCTTCCCGATACCGCTGCTCCGCGAGTTCGATGGCCCGTTGCAGGTCCTCACGGGCCTTGGTGAGTTTGCGCTTGCTGTAGCTCAGGTACACCAGCGCCCGACTGTAGTAGTACCAGTCCTCCTCCGGTTGGAGCCGAATGGCCTTGCCGATGTCCACGATGGCCTTGCGAAACTGCCGCAACCGCCGGTAGGCTTCGGCCCGGTGGGCCAGGGCCCACGCGTTCTTGGGATCCCGTTCGATCACCCGTGTGAGGTCTTCGACGGCCTCCTTGTAGTGCCCCAGGTGAATCCACGTGATCCCCCGACTGGTCAGGGCCCACAGGTCCGAGGGGTTGAGCTCCAGGGCCCGGTTGAGGTCGGCCAGGGCCTTCTCGTATTCCCCCATCATGCGGTACAGTTCCCCCCGAGAGGCCTGAGCCCACGCGTCTTCGGGGTTGAGCTCCAGGGCCCGACTCAAGTCGGCCAGGGCCGCGGTGTAGTAGCCGAGGAGGCGATAGGCTTCCCCCCGCCGGGCAAGGGTCCAGGCGTCGTCGGGGCGGGCGCGCAGGGCCATGTTGAAATCCGCGATGGCGTCCTGCAGGCGCCCCATGTGAAGGTACACGTCGCCCCGCCGGGCGTGGGCCTGGGCATCCCCGGGGAGGATCTCCAGGGCCCGGTTGAGGTCGCGCAGGGCCTCTTCGGTGCGACCGAGGAGGCGGTACACTTCGCCGCGCGCGGCCAGGGCCCGAACGTGGTCGGGTTGCAGGCGGAGAAGCCGGTTGAGGAGTTGGAGGGCCTGTTTGGTGTGCCCCAGGTGGATGGCCGCCAATGCACGCCAGTAGAGGGCCTGCACGTTTTTCCGGTCCCGCTGGAGGACTGCGTCGAAGTCCTGCGCGGCCTTGCGGTATCGTCCCATGTGGAGGAGGAGTTCTCCCCGCCGCATGAGGGGACGCAGATCGCGCGGGGCCATTTTGACCGCGTGGTTGAGGTCGTCCAGGGCCTTTTCGTACTGGCGAAGTCCGGCATGGGCCAAACCCCGGTGCATGTAGACGAGGGGGCGCCAGCGTTTGGCCAGTTTGGGGGATTTAAGCGCGCGGGTATAGGCTTCCACGGCCGCGGCGTGCCGGGCATCCCCCTCACCGGTCAGCGCGGTGAGGAAGAGCTTGCCCCACACCCGTACATCCCGCACGTCCGCGTCCCGACCGGCCTGGAGGATGGTCTCGGCCCAGCGGATGGCCAGGGCCGTGTGCGCGTCCAGCGCCCGGAGGAAGGCGTTGATCGCGGCGAAGGTGTAGTTCCTGGGGTCGGCCATGAGGCGGTGGTAGAGGGCTTCCAGCGCGTAGGTCTGCCACGCGGGGTGGGTCAATTCCTCCCGCTCTTTGAGGCCCAGGCCGTCCCGCTGTTTTTCGTAGTACTCGGCCAGCGCGGTGTGCAGGTGTTTCCACTCCTGGGGGGATTGGCGTCGCTTGTGGCGGAGCATTTGGGCCCGAACAAGATCGTGGTACACCCATCCCACCGGGGTTTCCTGGACGAAGGGGAGTTGGGTGAGCCAGGTGAAGAGGGCTTCGTCTGCGTCGGGGACGAGGACGCGGAGGATGTCCCGGTTGAGCCGACGGGGAAGGGCGGCGTTGACCGCGATGCTCCGCTGGGTGGGGTCGGAGATCCACTTGAGGAAGTGGTCGATGGCCGTGTCGCTGGGGTCGTCCAGTTCGGCCAGGTTGTGAGGGCGTTCGGCGACGAGCATGGCCACGAGGAGGGGGAGGTTCCCCGTCACCCGTTCGATGGCTTCGACCAGGGTGGGATCCTGGATGCCGTGATGCCGGAGGTAGGTACGCAGTTCCTCGTCGCTGAAGGGGCCCAGGGGGAGGCGGGCGACGAGTTGTTCCAGGGCGGACCAGCGGCTTTTGTCCAGGGCTTCCCGCCCTGCGATGACGAAGAGGATGCGGGCCGGGACTTCGCCGTAACGGCCCTGGAGCATGTCCCTCAACCAGGGGTCCAGGTAGGCGCCGGTGTGTTCGTACGCGTCGAAAAAGAGGACGAGGGAGGTGTTCTTGAGGATGTGACGCAGGTCCTTGAGGAAGAGGGGGGTGAGGACCTCGAGGGGGTCGAGCATGAGGCGGACTTTGTCCTGGCTGGTGAGCTTGCGGGTGATGTAAGCGGTCCATTCCCCCACCTGTTCGGCGACCGCGTCCTCGTCCAGGAGTTCCACCAGGAGCCCTCCCACGGGGACTTGTTTGGCCAGGCGCATGCCGGCCCGGGCCAGGACTTGTCCCAGGAAGACGGGGAGTCCCGCGGGGGCTTCGGGGTCGTTTTCCAGTTCTTTGCGTTGCTGGCGGTAGAGGCGATAGGTGTCGTTGAAGGATTTGAGGGTGTGCCCCTGGGTGGCCAGTTGGGCGGCGAACGCGCCCATCACCGCGGGGACGTCCGGTTCCCCCTCGTCGGTCCATGCTGTGAGGTGACCGGCTTCGGTGGCCAGGCGCCGCAATCGCTGCAGGAGCCAGGTTTTGCCGACGCCGGCAGGGCCGTAGACGTTGAGGACGAAGCGACGACGGGGGTCGTCCAGGGGGAGGTGGAGGTTTTCCAGGAAGCGGTGGATGTGCTCCTCGCGGCCGACGAAATCCTCTTCTTGCCGTTGTGCCAGGATCTCCTGAAGGGTCAGGCGCGACGTTGTGGGCATCGTTGTCAACCTCGATGATGTCTAAACACATGGGAGCACGACACATCTTTTACACCGCCAAGTATACAAGAGCCCCTCCCGTTCGGCAAGATTGGAGGGTGACGAGTTATAGCTAACGAGTCACGAGTAACGAGTAACCGGCTGGCGCAGGAAAACAACGATTAACGATTGACAATTAACGATTAAAAGGCCGGCGCGGAGACAAGGTGATCGCTACAGAGCCAACCTATCTTCGAGTTACGCATTACGTATCACGCATCACGTCATCACGTATCACGCATCACGGATTACGCCCTCAAGCCGAGATGCGCTAACAGCGCCAACGTTCTCACCGGCGCCTGACGCATGACGGATGACGAGTAGATCGGCGCTCGAACCCGCCCGAAGGTGAAGCCTTCGGGCTACATTAGGGGAAAACCCCCTGGAAGGGGGCTCCTTTCAGGCCGCTTCCAGCGGCCTTCGCTTCAATGTAGCACGGGGTCTTCAGCCCCGTGCGAGGACGGCGCGCACAGGTTATCGCCACAGAGCCAAGCTTGTCTTCAAGTTACGCATCACGCATTACGCATCACGAATTACGTCGTCAGGCCGAGACCCATCAAGACTTCCGAAGTCTGCACGACTTCGGAAGTCTGGGCCGGGACACAAGGTTGGCCCCACCGCGCCAACCCACTCCCCCGCGCCGCGTTGACAGCATCAGGCCCTTGATTTACAATAACCTGACGTATCTCCGCGCGTTGCGCGATTTCCCCAAGAGACGGAGAGGCAAGGAGGCACGAATGCGAGAGTATACACCGGATGCCATACGAAATGTGGTCCTCGTTGGACACAGCAGTTCGGGTAAAACCACCCTGGCCGAAGCCATGCTGTTCAACGCCGGCCTGCTCACCCGCATGGGACGCGTCGAGGATGGAAATACCGTCTCCGACTACCATCCGGAGGAGATCCGACGAACCATCTCCATTTACACCAGTCTCCTCCCCTACGAATGGCGTCAGACAAAGATCAACATCCTCGACACCCCCGGATACCCCGACTTCGTCGGCGAGGTCAAAGGCGCGCTGCGGGTGGCAGATGTGGGGCTTCTCCTCGTGGACGCGGTCAGCGGCGTGGAGGTGGGTACCGAGCTGGTGTGGGCGTACATGGACGAACGCGGCCTTCCCCGGGCCATCCTGGTCAACAAGATGAACCGGGAAAACGCGGACTTCCAAAACGTGCTGGAAAACATCCGCTCCGCGTTCTCCGGCATGATCGTCCCCCTCCACATCCCCATCGGCGCGGGCGAAGGCTTCCAGGGGGTCATCGACCTGGTTGCCCAGAAAGCGTACATCGGCCCCAAAGCCGAACCCACCGACATCCCGGCCGAATACGCGGACGAAGTGGAGGAACGCCGCCTGGAAATCGTCGAGGCCGCGGCCGAAGTGGATGACGAC
This sequence comes from Anaerolineae bacterium, assembly GCA_015489285.1. Classification (GTDB taxonomy): domain Bacteria; phylum Chloroflexota; class Anaerolineae; order JAADDB01; family JAADDB01; genus JAADDB01. Next base: position 6,142 of record WGAA01000056.1, read on the forward strand.
CTCATCACCAAGTACCTGGAAGGGGAGGAATTGACCCCCGAGGAAATTCAGCGCGGCCTGCGCCTGGGCATTGCCCAAGGCCATCTCATCCCCGTACTCGTCGCCTCGGCCTCGGAAAACATCGGCGTCACCGCGGTCATGGACGCCATCGCCGCCTACTTCCCCAGCCCGGAGGACATGCCTCCCGAGCCCGCCATCGACCTGCGCACCCAGGAGGAAGTGGAACTCCCGCCGGCCCCCACCGGGCCCCTAGCCGCATTCGTCTTCAAGACCGTGGCCGACCCCTACGTGGGGAAGATCTCCTACTTCCGCGTCTACTCGGGCACACTCCATTCCGACTCTCGGGTATGGAACAGCCGCGCCGAAGCCGAGGAACGCATCAGCCAGCTCTTTTACCCCAGGGGGAAAGAGCACATCGACACGGACAAGGTGGTCGCCGGGGATATCGGTGCCGTCGCCAAATTGGCCCACACGCTGACGAACGACACCCTGTGCAGCAAGGACCACCCCTTGCAGCTCAAGCCCGTTCTCTACCCCAGCCCCCTCTACTCGGTGGCCGTCCACCCCAAGACGAAACAGGACGCGGGGAAACTGACTTCGGCCCTCACCCGCCTTCAGGAGGAGGACCCCACCCTCCAATGGCGCTATGAGGCCAGCACCAAGGAAACCATCCTCTCGGGCATGGGGGACGTCCACATCGACGTGGCCGTACGCTACCTCAAGGAACGCTTCGGCGTGGACGTGGATGTGACCCTGCCCAAGGTCCCCTACCGGGAGACGATCACCAAATCGGCCAGCGGTCAATACCGCCACAAGAAGCAAACCGGGGGCGCGGGCCAGTTCGCCGAAGTCCACATGGAGCTGAAGCCTCTGCCCCGGGGCAAAGGCTTCGAATACGACACGAGCCGAGTCTTCGGCGGCGCCATCTCCAGCTCCTTCTTCCCCTCCATCGAAAAGGGCATCAAAGCGGCCATGGAAGAAGGTCCCCTGGCCGGGTACCCCGTCGTCGACATCCGTGCAGAGGTCTACGACGGCAAGGAACACCCGGTCGACTCCAAGGACATCGCCTTCCAGATCGCGGGACGGGAGGCCTTCAAGAAGGTCTTCCTCCAGGCCAAACCCGCCCTGCTGGAACCGATCATGAAGGTCGAGATCATCGTCCCCGACGATTACGTGGGCGACATCATCGGCGACCTGAACACCCGCCGGGCCATCGTCCAGGGGATGACCCAGGAACGGGGGAAGTCCGTCATCAAAGCCCTCGTCCCCCTGGCGGAGATGCAGCGTTACGCAACGGACCTCCGCTCCCTTACCCAGGGACGGGGCGTCTTCCGCATGGAGTTCTCCCACTACGAAATCGTGCCCGAGCACATCGCCCAGAAGATCATCGAAGAGGCCAAGAAGGAGAAGGAAGAAAAGAAGTAGCCCCCACCCGTATCCGGGGCTGACCAGCGCGGCCAGTCCCGGATACGGTCCCTTTTCCCCTCAAGGAGCAACGAGAAACGCGAGGAAGGTCAGGAGGACGGCCCCGATCACAAGGCCCCAAACGGCTCGTTCCCGATACGCCTCCGGGAACCAGACCGCCCACCCGCTGATGCCCATCGCCCCCAGGGGTAACAGGGCAGGAAACAGGTATCTCCCCTGCGGAAGCCAGTCCACGCGCCAGGCCGCGAGGAACATGGCCAGGAGGAACCACATCCCCCCCGCCCCCGTGAACGTCCACACGGCGCGGTCGGGACCGCGAGTTCCCCTCCACCACCGCACCCACCCGATGAGGACGACGAGGGTGAAGAGGGCCAGTACCCCGTACACGGGCACGGGGAGGGGGTATTTCAGCCAGCCGAAGTTGCCCCAAAAGGAGGTGAAGAGGACGGCCGCGGCAAGGGCCCAGTGGACGAGGTGCTCCCGCGGGGAGGCCCGCTCTTCCGATAACCATCCTAGGCGATGCAGCCAGCCCCGCACCCGATGGTACGGCCGCTCCGCGTCCCCGTTCTCCACCCCTTCCTCAAGGGACGTCCCCACGATCAGGCGCACCTTGTCCACGAGAACCCGTCCTCGGACGCCCCGCTCGCGTGGGTTTCCCAGACCGACGACGAGGCGCACGTAGGTCGCAGCCGGGTGGACGAGGTGACGTACGTACACGGTGCGTCCCCTTTGGGGAACCCAGGCGCAGGTGGTCCGCCGGGCCCACCCGTCACTCACGGACAGACACGCCCACGTGGGCCCGTCCAGGCTTTGCAGCCGCGCGCGAAAGAGGACGGTTTTCCCCCGCAATCCCGCCACCGCGTAACCCACCCTGTCCTGCACGAGGAACTCGCGGGGGGCCATTCCTCCCCTGCCGGTCAGGAGCATCGCGTGTTCCCCAGGTCCCACACGGACCCGGGGCGCGGGGCGATGGGCGCGGCCCAGGAACCATCCGTCGCTCCACTGGGGGGCCCGGGGAAAGAGGACGAGGCCCATGACCGCGGCGACCAGCAGGCTCCAGTGAACGATCCGTCGGCGCCGGCAGAGGAGGCATGGGAGGCCGAGGGCCAGGGGGAGGAGCAACAGGGTCGTCCGCTTGACGAGGAGGGCGAGGATCACCGTAACGCCGAACCCGACCCCGATCCCCCACGACCGGTTTCCCCGGAGGAGGCGCCAGGCGAAGTAGAAGAAGGCCGCGCCGACCAGGTCGGCCAGGGCGTTGCTGTTGAAGGTGGCGTGGATGAAGGTGGGCATAGGCAGGAGGGCCAGGAGGAGGGGAAAGGCCCGTTGGAGTCCGGGCGCGCGCGGCCAGAGGAGGGGAGCACTTCGCGCGGCGAGAACGATGATCCCTAACCCCAGGAGGGCACTCCACAGGCGCGCGGCCCGACAGTGGAGGTCCGGGCGGGGGAGGAGGCGGGTGAGGAGTGCGGGCACGATGTAGTAGAGGGGGCTTTCGTTGCCCAGCTGGGTGCCCGACCGCTTGAGGAAGGGGCCCTGGGCAAAGGTGTGGGGCAGGGGGT
>WGAA01000057.1 GCA_015489285.1 Anaerolineae bacterium
GACAGTCTTGACGGGAAGAAAGCGGTTGATGCCTTTCCCCATCAACCCCTCTTCCCCACCTGGTCTTTGGGTGAGCGTTTCTGGCAGCAGGTTCGTTTGTGGCTGGAAGCGGCTCCATCGTCCCAGGAGCTGGTGGATGTTTCCCGGCGTTTGACGACCCATCTGGCGTTGCTCACAGGAGTGGGATTGGTCCTGCTCCTGGTACACATGGGCGTGTTCTCCCCCTCCCACGCCGCGGTGGCGCCGAACAATGGGGGGGAGACGGCCCTTACACTAGAGAAGCCGGTACCGCCCCCGCCCCCTGAACCTTCAGTGGTCCCCTTCGTGGCTTCGCCCGCGGAAGCCGTGCCCTTCTCGTCGGTTTCCTCCTCTTCGACCCACGTGCTGGCCCGTCGGCCCGTGGCCCACACGACGGTGGTGGAACGTCCCCGCCGGACCATCGAGTACTACGAGGTTCAGCCGGGGGACACGGTGTGGGGTATCGCCAAGAAGTTCGGGCTGAAGCCGGAAACGGTGGAGTGGGCCAACAGTTTGGAGTTGAACCCGGACCTGTTGCGCGTCGGACAGAAGCTGGTCATCCCGCCGGTGGACGGGGTGATTCACATCGTCGAACCGGGGGATACCCTTTCCCGCCTGGCGCGGAAGTACAAGGTCAAGCCCGAGGACATCGTGGCGTATGAGCCCAACGGCTTGAAGAGCGTGGACGACCCCTTGCCCGAGGGAAAGACGTTGATCATCCCCGGTGGGATTAAGCCCTTCGTGCGGCCGGTGGTGCGCATGTACAGCGGTCCGGTGCCCAAGAACGCGACGCGTGGTACCGGAGCCTTTGTCTGGCCCGCGTCCGGCCGACTGACCTCCCTCTTCGGCCAGATCGTCTGTAGCCCCATGTACGGTTGTCGTCCCCACATGGGCATCGACATCGCGGCGCCGGTGGGAACGCCGGTCGTTGCTTCGGACTCCGGGTACGTGGTGTACGCGGGGTGGGATAAGACGGGATACGGGAAGATCGTGGTGATCGACCACGGTAATGGGTTCACTACCGTCTACGCCCACCTGTATTCCATCCTCGTTCGCAAGGGGCAGAACGTGGCCCGGGGCCAACGCATCGGGAGCATCGGGGCGACGGGGAACACGACAGGCCCCCACCTTCACTTCGAAATCCGGCAGCGGGGCCGCCAGCGCAATCCTCTCGGCTTCCTCCCCCGGCCGTAAGGAGGTACAGGCCGGGGTACTCCCCTACTTTCGGGCCCCCACGGGCTTGGCCGCCACGGTCGGTGTGGGCGTCGGCGTGGGGGTCGCCGTGGGCGTAGGGGTTGGGGTGGCCGTGGGCGTTGGCGTGTAACAGGCCGTACTCCTGCACTTCAGCCAGATGTGGGTCTCCGTGGTATAGGTGTGGCCCGTCCGGTCCCTGACTTCCAGGCGGATGGTGTAAGGTCCTTCTTTGAGCCCTCGCGTGTTCCACCGCGCCAGTTCCCCCTCCTCCACATCCCCGCCGACGACCTGCGCGATGAGCCCATAGGCCAGAGGATGGTGCGTCTCCCCGTAGAGGACCTTGTATTCCACGCCGTAGGGAACGTGGGCGCTGCCCACGATGGAGATGGGCCCCCAGGTGGTTTCCCCCTCCTGAGGGCGAAGAATGCGGACCTGGGGCGGGAAGCACGTGGATGAGACGTCCCGGGGCGGTTGCGGGATGCCGTGTTTTTCCGCCCATTCCCGGTACGGTTCGGGATAGACGAGGAATTCCCGTTCCTCCACCAGGTGGTCCGGGCACCCCTCGGGCGCCCGTTGGCCGCTGATGGTGTCGATTCGTACCCGCCGGTGAAGGTCGAATTCGGGGCCGAAGGGCTGCTGGGGCGGCACGAAGACATCCTGCATCCGTTCGGGGCACGCTTCCGAGGGGCGGGTGCCCGTGTCCCGGCATATCTCGTAGAAGGTCACGCCCGCGGGGACGGGGAAATCCTTGGGCGGGATGTCCCGCAGGATGTGTTGCATCACGTCGTGCCAGATGGGGCCGGCCCCGCTCACGCCGGACACGTGCTTCATGGGGGTGTAGTCCGCGTTGCCCACCCACACGCCGACGACCACATCCGGGGTGTAGCCGATGGTCCAGTTGTCCACGAAATCGTTGGTCGTCCCCGTCTTCACCGCCGCGGGGCGGTCCAGCTCCAGGGGGTTGTGGGGGCCGAACGCGGGGAGCCGCGCCCGATTGTCGCTGAGGATGCTGGTGATCTGGTAGACGAATCGGGGGTCCACGGCGCGGACCGGGCGGGCGGCCGCGCGCAGGCGGGAGGCCCAGCTCACCGCGGGCGGATGGGCCTCCGGACGGCAGGCGTCGATCTCCGGGTTGTCCACGAAGACCTCGAGGAGTTCGCCGCGCATGTTGCGCACGCAGAGGAAGGGGGTCGCGGGCACGTATTCCCCCCCGTTGGCCAGGGTGGCGTACGCGTTCGTCATCTCCAGGAGGGGGACTTCACCGCCCCCCAGGGTGAGGGAAAGGCCGTAATCGTCCCGGGTCAGGGTGGTGATGCCCACGCGGCGGGCCATGTCCTTGAGGCGTTCGATGCCGATGTGTTGCAGCGCGTGGACCGCGGGGATGTTGTAGGAGTTGGCGAGGGCCGTGCGCACGGTGACAAGGCCGTGCTCTTTGCCGTCGTAGTTTCGCGGCACGTATGGCCCGTTGGGGTCGGGGAATTCCGTTTCGATGTCGGGAAGGAGGGTGGCCGGGTTCCATCCCCCGGGGGGCAGAACGGGGGAGGCAAGCGCCTTCATGGCCTGGGGGGAGAGGGGAGGCATCTCGAACGCGGCCAGGTAGGTGAAGGGTTTGATGGAGGAGCCCGGCTGCCGCGGGACGAGAGCCATGTTGATCTGGCCGTCGATGTGGGGGTCGTTGTAGTCCAGACTGCCCATCATGGCCAGGATCTCCCCCGTGTGGGGCCGCAGGACGACGACGGCCGCGTTGTGGACGTTGTGCCCCTCGAGCCGGGCAATGTGGGCTCGGGCAATGGATTCGACCTGCTTCTGCAGGTCCAGGTCCAGGGTGGTGTACACCTGAAGACCCCCGCCGTAGACCAGTTCCGGCCCGTAGCGCTTTTCCAGCTCCTGGCGCACGTAGAGGACGAAGTGGGGCGCTTCGAAGGAGACGTGGGGCGGAACCAGCTCCCACGGTTCAGCGAACGCGGCGTCTGCCTGCTCCCGGGTGATGTACCCGTGCTTGACCATGAGGTTGAGGACGACCTTCTGGCGGGCTTTGGCGCCCTTAGGGTTGGTGTAGGGGTCGTAGTAGGTGGGCGCCTGGATGAGCCCTGCCAGCAGGCTGGCCTGGGCCAGGGTGAGTTCCTTGGCCGATTTTCCGAAGAAGACCCGAGCCGCGGCCTCCGCGCCGTACGCGGACCGCCCGAAGTACACCCGGTTGAGGTACATCTCCAGGATGGTATCCTTGTCGTAGCGGCGGTTGACCTCCGTCGCCAGGATGATCTCCTTCACCTTGCGCTTGAAGGTGCGCTCCGGTGAGAGGAGGGTGAGCTTCACCAGCTGCTGGACGATGGTGCTCCCCCCGCTGACGAATTCCTTTTCCTTCCAGGCCAGGTAGAGGGCACGGGCAATGCCCACCGGGTCGACTCCAGGATGTTTGTAGAAGTTCGCGTCCTCGGTGGCGATGACCGCTTCGATGAGGAAGGGGGAGATTTCCTCCAGGGGGACGAGGGTGTGAAGCCCTTCGTCGGGGTTGAAGACCTGGTTGAGCAGGCGGCCGTGACGGTCGTAGATGCGCGTGGTCACGTGACCCGTGGCCCGCCGCCGGATCTGGTCGACGGGGGGAAGGGTGGAGACGACCCGGGCGTAAGCGGCCAGGGCGCCTCCCACCGTGAGGAAGAGGAGGGACAGACCGATGACGATCCCGACCACGTAAGCTCGCATCCACCGGCGCATGTTCTCCACCCGAACGCCTCCCGCTTCTTCCGAGATTCTACGCGTTATCCCGACGTCGGTGGTGGTGCGAAGGTTCCCACCCCTCTTTCACCCCAGGAACAGGTCGACGATGCGAAAGGCGTCCACGTCCACGAGACCGTGGTCGGTGAGTTTCAGGTGCGGGATGACTTCCAGGGCCATGAAGCTCATGGCCATGAACGGGTCGTGGAGGGGGCTCCCCAGCTCATGGGCGGCCGCCCCCAGTCGGTCGTATCCCCGGCGGACGTCTTCGATGGGGCGGTCGGACATGAGGCCCGCGACCGGAAGGGGCAGTTGGGCCACGATGTGCTCCCCTACGGCCACGGCCAATCCACCCCCCATCTCCCCCACGGCCCGCGCGGCCGTCATCATGGAACGGTCGTCCGCGCCGATGACGACCAGGTTGTGATGGTCGTGGGCGACGGTCCCGGCGAGGGCGCCTCGCTTCAACCCGAATCCCCGGATGAATCCCAGGCCCATGCGCCCCGAGGCCCGATGCCGGTCGATCACGGCCATTTTCAGGAGATCCCGTTGCGGGTCGGCCACCACTTCCCCCCCGTCCACCTGGGCGTCCATGACCAGGTGTTCGGTAACGAGCTGGTCGGGGATGTGGCCGATGACCCGGATGCGGGTCCCGCGCGCGGGGATGCGGAAGTTCACCGCGTCCCAGGCGACGTGCATACTGGGGGGCGACGAGGGCACGTCCGGGACGACGGTCTCGGGCCGTAGGGCGCGGTTCTGGGCAACGACGCGGCCCCCCGCGAGGACGAGGGTCGGTTCCGGTCGCCGGAGGTCGGGGAAGACGATGAGGTCGGCCCGTTTGCCCGGCGCGATGCCTCCCCGGTCGTGGAGGCGGAAGTATTCGGCCGGGTTCAGGGTGGCCATGCGCAGCGCGATAATGGGGTCGACCCCTTCCTCGATGGCCACGCGCACCATCATGTCGATGGACCCCGCGTCCAGGAGGTCCCCCGGCTGGCGGTCGTCCGTGCAAAAACAGAGGCGTCGGTGGGTGCGTTCGTTGACCAGGGGGAGGAGGGAGCGCAGGTTGCGGGCGTTGGTGGCTTCCCGGATGAAGATGTACATGCCCCGGCGGAGTTTTTCCTCGGCTTCCTCCACGGTCGTGGACTCGTGGTCCGAGCCGATGCCCGCGGCCACGTAGGCGTTGAGGTGTTTCCCCGTGAGACCGGGGCAGTGTCCGTCGATGACCTTGTCTTGGAAGAGGCGGAGTTTGGCCAGGACGTCGGCATCCCCGAAGACGGTTCCGGGGAAGTTCATCATTTCGGCCAGGCCGAGGACGCGCGGTTCCTCCAGGAGGGGACGAAGGTCGTCCGCGCTCAGGGTGGCTCCGTTGGTCTCCATGGGCGTTGCAGGGACGCAGGAGGGGGCCATGACGTAGACGCTGAGGGGAAGGTCGCGCGAGGCCTGGAGCATGTAGCGGATGCCGTCGAGGCCGTGAACGTTGGCGATCTCGTGGGGGTCGGTGATGACGGTGGTAATCCCCCGGGGAAGGACGGCCCGGGCAAATTCGGGTGGGGTCACGAGGGAGCTTTCGATGTGGACGTGCGCGTCGATGAGGCCCGGGGCCACGTAGGCGCCGTCCAGGTCCACCTCTTCGTGGGCCGTGTATCCCGGACCCAGGGCCACGATGGCGTCCTGGTGGATGATGACGTCGGTGTGCTCGATGTCTCCGGTGTAGACGTTGATGACTCGGGCGTTGCGAAGGGCAAGGGTGGCAGGCTCGTCTCCACGAGCAACGGCGAGGCGTTTTTCTAACCGCATGGTCAAGACCTCCTGAGCGGATTTTCTCATTCTAGGCCAGGTGAAGGGGAAGAGCAAACGGGAAGTTTCGATGGGAGATCCCATTCCCACGCCTGCCGCGCGGCCGTTTGACAATATTCATGTGTGCACTATACTATTGGAAGGTTATCGTTCCCCCTAAGTTTGCTAAACCGAATATGAGGCTATGGTTTAGCACATCCAGTCGGTCGATGGCCTGACAAATCGGGCTCCTATGTTCGCCGGGTTGGACATGGGCTCGATTTGTCAGGCAAGCCAATGAACGTCAGTCGAATCCAAAAGGAGGAGGAGAGTGATGAAGCGCAAGATCTTACTGTTCCTCTACGTGCTGGTGGTCCTCTCGCTCATCGTGAGCGCATGTAGCAAGGCCACGCCAACACCGAAACCGGAGCCCACGAAGGTCGAACAGGCGACTAAGGCTCCTGAAGCTACCAAGGCTCCTGAAGCTACGAAGGCTCCCGAGGCGAAGCCGACGCCCACGGCAAAGCCCGCGGAGGAAGGCTACAAGTGTGACGATCCCCTCGGTTGTGTCGAGATCGGCCCCGGCGAGCCCATTCGCATCGCCTACATGCTGGTGGTCTCCGGCCCCAACGAGACGCTGGGTATCGACTCCAAGCGGGGTATCGAGATCGCCATCGACGATGTGGGCGGCGAACTCCTTGGGCATCCCATCGAGCTGGTGGGTGAGGACAGCCAGTGTTCGCCCGAGGGTGGTCAGGCGGCTGCGCAGAAGATTGCTGCGGACAAGAGCATTGTGGGTGTAATCGGCACGAACTGCTCGAGTGCGGCGAAGAATGCGGCGCCGATCATTTCGCAGGCGGGGATGGTGATGATTTCGCCGTCGAACACGGCGCCGTACCTGACGGACCCGAAGACGCATTCGCCGGGCTACTTCCGCACGGCGCACAACGACAAGGTGCAGGGTCGTGTGGCGGCTGAGTTCGCGTTCAACGAGCTGGGTGTGAAGAAGGTCGCCACGATTCACGACGGCAGCGTGTACGCGGAGCAGCTGGCGAACGTCTTTGCCAACGTTTTCAAGGAGCTGGGCGGCGAGGTCGTGGCGCAGGA
>WGAA01000058.1 GCA_015489285.1 Anaerolineae bacterium
ACGAAGCCCACATGGCCGGATCCCACCTCCTGGACGAAGCCACCGGCGAATACAACATCCCCTACGTGCGCAAACACATCCCGGGGCGCAAAATCGTCGTCCTGGGATTCGTCTACCGGGACCAGGGGCTCATCGTCGCCCCGGGCAACCCCAAGAACATCCGCACCCTGGAAGACCTCACCCGAGAAGACGTCCAATTCGTCAACCGACAGCGGGGCGCGGGGACCCGAGTCCTTCTGGACTACGAACTGAAAAAACGGGGGATCAACCCCCGCCACATCCGGGGATACCGGCGCATCGAATACACCCATCTGGCCGTTGCCGCCGCGGTGAAAAGCGGAGCCGCGGACGTCGGCCTGGGCATCCTGGCCGCGGCCCGAGCCCTCGGGCTGGACTTCATCCCCCTCTTCCGGGAACGTTACGACCTCATCATTCCCTGGGAATATTACGAAAGCGACATCCTGGCCCCCGTGCTGGACATCCTCCACTCCGACCGGTTTCGGGAGGCCGTAGAAGCCCTGGGCGGATACGACACCAGCATCATGGGAAAGGTCATCGCCGTCATCGAAGGGGAGGACGAGGGGAGGTAAACAGATGGAACATCTGGGAGTGGTTACCGGAGGATCCTTCAGCGGCACCCTCAGCGTGCGCCTGGCCCCCCAGGTAGAGACGGAACGCCTGCACATCGGGGATTTCGTCGTCATCGAAGGGCGGGAATACCTGTACTTCAGCATGATCGCCGACCTCCAACTCCACGTCACCGACGGCGACATGATCGCCGATCCCCCCTGGTCCCGGGACACGCTGACCGCGCGCGCCCTCCGGGGGACGGGGACCTACACGGTCGTCCAGGTCAAGCCCATGCTCATGCTGCCCCGCCAGAGCGACATCTTCATCGACCCCACCGAACGGGTCCGGCCCGTGCGCACCATTCCCGGCCACTTCTCCGCCCTGCGCGCGGCCACGGACGACGACTTCCGCCTCGTCTTCGGCGAAGACACCGGGGAAGGCCCCCTGTTCAGCATCGGCACCCCCCTCACCTCCGACATCCCCGTCGCCCTGGACCTGCGGCGCTTCATGGAACGCTCCAACGGCATCTTCGGACAATCGGGGACGGGGAAATCCTTCCTCGCCCGTCTCCTCCTCTGCGGCATCATCCACCGGGACGTGGGCGTCAACCTCATCTTCGACATGCACGACGAATACGCCTTCGGCAAAGAATCGGAGGAAGGCGTGTGGGTAAAGGGGCTGAAGGAACTCTTCCCCACGCGCATCCAGGTATGGTCCCTGGACGCCAAGAACCACAACGCGGACCGGCACGTCCAGATCGGCCTCGACCAGATCGAACCCGAGGACATCCTCCTCCTTGCCGAAGAACTCCGTCTCGCGGAAAAGGCCAAGATCAGCATCGAACTCCTGGTCGACGAATACCGCGACCAATGGCTGACCGCGTTGATGAACATGAGCGGGGAGGACCTGGAGGACTTTGCCGCGCGCACGGGGGCCCATCCCGGGTCCGTCGCCGCGCTGCGCCGTGCCCTCATCCAGGTGCGCAACAGGCCCTACGTGGTGGAACAGGCGGACCAGCGGGCCATCGACGAACTCGTCGCCCTGCTGGACCGGGGGACCCACATCATCCTCCACTTCCCCTCCAACACCACCCCGCTGGACCACATGCTGGTGGCCAACATCATCACCCGGCGGGTGCGGGCCGTCTACCAGAAAAAGGTGGAACGGTACCAGGAGACCCGGGATGCCGCCCATCGGCCGCGGCCCCTGATGATCACCATCGAAGAAGCCCACAAATTCCTCAGCCCCCAGGTCGCCCGGCAGACCATCTTTGGGACCATCGCCCGGGAGATGCGCAAATACTACGTCACCCTCCTCGTCATCGACCAGCGCCCCAGCGGGATCGACAGGGAAGTCCTCTCCCAGCTGGGGACGCGAGTCACGGGCAAACTGAGCGAGGAAGCGGACATCGAGGCCGTGCTCACCGGCGTGGGGAACCGGGCCGCGGTGCGGGGGGCCCTGGAAAGCCTGGAGACGAAAAAACAGGTCCTCATCCTGGGGCACGCGGTCCCCATGCCCCTCCTCCTCCGCACCCGCGAGTACAACGAGGACTTCTACAGGTCGCTCCAAACCCCGACGAAAGGCCGTACCGGGCCCGTGGACTTCGACGCGGCCATGTCGGACCTCTTCGGGGATTGAAGGCGGAGATGGGGAATGCGGGTTCTCATCTGCGGGGCGGGCATCGCCGGCATTAGCGCCGCGTACGCGCTGAGCGTGCGCCACGGGGTTCGCGACATCCTCCTCGTGGACCCTCGACCGCCTCTGAGCCTGACCAGCGACAAGTCCACAGAAGCCTACCGCAACTGGTGGCCCGGCCCTGACGGGGCCATGATCGCGCTCATGAACCGCAGCATCGACCTCATGGAATCCCTGGCCCGGGCCTCGGGCAACCGCTTCCTCCTCAACCGACGGGGCTACGTGTACGCCACCGCGCGCGAGGACACGGCCCAGGCCCTGATCCGCGCGGCCGAGAACGCGGCTCAATGGGGCGCGGGCCCCGTACGCCTGCACACCTCCTCCCGTGCCCCGGCCTACCGTCCCTCCCCGCCCGAAGGGTGGGAAAACAGCCCCGACGGCGTGGACATCCTCACCCACCCGGAAGCCATCCGTACCCACTTCCCCTACCTGAACCCCGCCACCCGCATGGTCCTCCACGTGCGGCGGGCCGGCTGGCTGAGCGCGCACCAGCTGGGCATGTACATGCTGGAACAGGCGCGCGACGCGGGCGTGCGGCTTCTCTCCGGGGAGGTCGTGGGGGTGGAGACCCGGGGAGGACGAGTGCACCGGGTTCACGTGCAGAGCGAGCGGGGCCTTAGCGACGTGGTCGTGGACGTGTTCGTCAACGCGGCGGGGCCCTTCGTGCAACACGTGGCCCACATGCTGGGTGTTGACATTCCCATCCTGTGGGAACAGCACACCAAACTGGCCTTCAACGACTACATGGGCATCATCCCGCGCGACGCCCCTCTCCTCATCTGGAGCGACCCCCAGTACATCCCCTGGGAGGAGGAGGAACGGGCCTTCCTGGCCGAGACGGAGGAGGGCCGGGCGTTGCTGGAGGAATTTCCCCCCGGCGTGCACGCGCGGCCCGAAGGCGCGGGGGAGAGCCCCATCGTCCTCATGCTCTGGGACTACCACACCCAACCCGTCCTGCCCCGCTTCCCCCTGGAATTCGACCCCCTGTTCCCCGACATCGTCCTGCGGGGGATGACGACGGCCGTGCCCGCGTTGCGGGCCTACTGGGACCGGGCCCCCAAGCCCCTCGTGGACGGGGGGTATTACACGAAGACCCGGGAGAACCTCCCCCTCATCGGGCCGTTGCCCGTGGAGGGGGCCTTCGTCATCGGCGCGCTTTCGGGGTTCGGCATCATGGCCGCGTGCGGGGCCGGTGACCTCCTGGCCGCCCACATCGTAGGGGCTCCCCTCCCCGAGGACGCGGTGGCCTTCCACCCCGCCCACTATTCCGATCCCCACCTCTACCCTCGCCTCTCCGCCTGGCGGGGGGAATGGCAACTGTGAGGATTCCCCCCTGTCCCCTGCGGTCTCGCCCTTCGCGCCAAACGTCCGGCTACATTTGCGTAACAAAAAAAGTTGTGGCAAAATTTGTCTTACAAATCGACATCGCGTATACCTATACCTGTTTGAGTCCGGTGGAAATGGGCGGAACCGTGGAAATTCCGTAGGGCAGTGTACAATGAAGTTATCGGGGGAAAGGGATAGGTACCTCCGTCCACGTACCGGGAGTTCGCCGAGTGTGTGCCGTGTGTTGCCTCCGAAGGCAACACACGAGACGCACTCGGGTTTCCGGGCGTCGGAAGGACGTATCTACTCCTTTGTTGGAGCGGGGGAAACGTTCCTAAACCCATCAACAAATTCATGTATGTAGAAAGGGGGAAATGCAACAATGAGCGGAAAGGATTACAAAGTTCTCATCGTAGACGACGATCCCTCCCTGTTGCTCATGCTCCGGCAGCAGTTGGAGCAGGCAGGCTACGAGGTCTTCGTCGCGGAAAGTGGCCGGGAGGCCCTGAAGGTCTTCTTCGACTACAGGCCCGACCTGGTCATCCTGGACACCCGTATGCCCGAGATGGACGGGTACACCCTCATCGAGCGCATCCGTGAGGTCTCCGATGTGCCCATCATCGTCCTCAGCGCCTACGGCGAGGAGGAGGATGTGGTCCGCGGCCTGGAGGCCGGAGCGGACGATTACGTCCTCAAGCCCTACCGGTTCCAGGAGCTTCTGGCCCGCATCCGGGCGCTGCTGCGCCGCTACATGGCCTACAAGCAGGAACCGCCCATCACCTACCAGGACGACTTCCTCACCATCGACCTCAAGACCCGACGGGTCACCCGCGAGGGTGAAGAGGTCCACCTGACGCCGACCGAGTTCCGCCTCCTCGCGGCTCTGCTGGAGAACGCGGACCAGGTCGTCAGCAACCGGGAGCTTCTCAACCGGGTCTGGGGCTGGGAGTTCCGCAACGACGTGGATTACCCACGCATCTACATCTGGCACCTGCGCCGGAAGATCGAGCCCGACCCCAAGCGGCCCACTTACATCCGCACGGAGTACGGCATCGGCTATCGCTTCGTGCCGCAAAACCGCAAGGGGCTCAGCCGGGGATACGTGGAATAACCCGCTCTTGCGCCTGAATCCCCTCCTCTCCCCCCGGGGGAGGAGGGGATTCACACCTGGGCCTGGACTCCATCCTCGGATGTGAGGTGGGGCCGGACGAGCCGCCACACGAGGTGGAGGGACGTGTCCACGTCCAGGCCCGTCGTGTCGACGACGATGGCATCCTCGGGGATGCGCATGGGGGCGGCCCGGCGTTGGGAATCCCGCCGATCCCGCTCGGCCAGTTCGGCCTGGACTTCGGCCAGGGTGGTGGCCACACCGGCTTGCCGGCGCTGTTCGTATCGGCGGCGGGCCCGCTCGGCCAGGGACGCGGTGATGAACAGCTTCACATCCGCGTGGGGCAGGACGACCGTGGAAATATCCCGCCCCTCCATGACAACCCCACCTTCCCGCGCCAGCGCGCGCTGTTTCTCCACCAGGGCAGCCCGCACCCCCGGATATTGGGCTACGACCGAGGACGCGTGGTCCACCTCCGGCCGTCGAATCGCCTCGCTCACATCTTCCCCGTCCACCCAGACCCGGTAGCGGACGTGGCCGTCCTGCTCCTCCCGTCGAAAGGTGATGTCCAGGGATTCGGCCAGGGCCTGGAGGGCCGACTCATCCTCCAGGGAAATGCGGCGGCGAAGGGCTTCCCAGGCTACGGCCCGGTACATGGCACCGGTGTCCACGTAAACGTAGCCCAAACGCTCGGCCAGCCGCAGGGCAATGGTCCCCTTGCCGCCCGCGGCCGGACCATCGATGGCAATGATGAGACGTCGCTGCATGGGGCAACCTCATTTTCGTGGTGTTCGGGAGCGTGTGCGCCGTTGTTGCTCCTTGAGCGCGCGGGACTGCTCCTGGGCTTCCCGGGCCAATCCCACGCTCTCCAGCAACCGACGTTGTTCCTTGGGCGTCAGCGGACGCCATTCCCCGGGTCCCAACCGTCCCAGGCGCAGGGGCCCTAATCCCACCCGGATGAGGCGGATGACCGGATGGCCCACGGCCTTGAGCATCCGCCGGACCTGGTGTTTCTTCCCCTCGTGGATGATCACCCGCAGCCAAGAAAATCCCTTGGGGGATTCCTTGCGCAGCGCGGGGACCCCCGCGTCCAACACCTCCTGGGGGGTGCGGCGCCCGAGGACCGTCACCTGGGCCGGTTGAGTCCGGCCTTCCTCCAGCACAATCCCCCGTTCCAGGGCCCGGAGCTCCTTGCTCGTCGGGGTGCCGATGACCAGGGCCAGGTACTCCTTGGCGTGCCCGTACCGGGGATGGGTCAACCGCTCGGCCAGGGTGCCGTCATCGGTGAGGAGGATGAGGCCCTCCGAGTCCGCGTCCAGTCGGCCGACGGGGAAGAGACGGCGGTCGCTCTGCACGAGGTCCAGGACCGTTGTCCGGTGGAGGGGGTCGGAGGTGGTGGAGAGGACGCCGCGGGGTTTGTGCAGGATGATGTACTCGTGGGCCTTGGGCGGGCGAATGACCTCCCCGTCCACCTCGATGACATCCTGCTCCGGGTCGACTTTCACCCCCAGCTCCCGGACGACCTGTCCGTTGACGCGGACCCGTCCGGCCCGGATGAGTTCCTCCGCTTTACGGCGCGAGGCAATGCCCGCGGCGGCAATGACTTTCTGCAACCGTACTTTTTCGCCCATGAGCTCCCTTTAGCGGTCGGCCGCTCCCTTTCCCTCCACGATGTCGATGGTGTAGCGGCGCTCGTTGAGCACCCGCGTGCCGTCCGAGGAGAGAAGACGGATGCGCAGGGTATAGGAGCGCCGCGCCGGAATATGCCTCATGCGCGGGAAACGGTAGACGACGATGCGGTGCGGGGAAAGGGTGGGCAGGATGCCCGAACGTTTCAACGCGTTCTTCCCCGTCTTCCCGTAGTACAGGGTGGCATCGATGCGCACCCCCGTCATGGGCACATCACCCCGATTTTCCACCGCGACGAGCAGCATGATGCCCTGCTTCTGAATGGAATCCACGTAATCCAGAGGGGGATCGAAATCCACCCCAACGATGGCCAGCTCTTCGCCCCGCCCCGTGGAGGGCGTCCGTATCGCGTGGGACGGTCCCCCGTGCACGTTGACCCGTACTCCCGAACACGCGGTCGTCAGCAGGACGACCGTCAGGAGGAGGGCAACGTGTCGCCACCACGCTTCCCTCATCATGGCTTACCTCCTCTCCACCGGCAAGGGACCGACGGTATTGGGACTCAAGCCCGCATGGGGCTGAAGTAGCGCCGGGCACTAAACCGCCCGGCTCATCATAGCGAAGGCCTGCGGCCTACGGCTAACGAGTGACGAGTAACGAGTAATTGGTTGGCGTGGCAGCAAGGTTCTCGCCATAGAGCCGAGCTTGTCTTCAAGTTACGCATTACGAATCACGCATTACGCATCACGTACTCCAAGCCAACAGGTCGGGGCACTCCAGACTTCGGAAGTCTGCGAGACTTCCGAAGTCTGGGCCGGGGTGCAGAAAGCCCCATGTAGCGTCAACGTGTCTTCAACTCTCCCAAACCGTCATCCCTTGCCCTTGTTGCCGTCGCGAGGTTTTCGCCGACGGCGCATCGTTTGTGTTTTACGGGCGGGCAAACGGCGCCGGATCTCCTGCCACAGCTGCCGGACTTCCTCGTCCCGCAGGGGGCGCCATTGTCCGGGTTCCAGAT
>WGAA01000059.1 GCA_015489285.1 Anaerolineae bacterium
GAGAAATTTTCTGGCACCTTACCAACTGAACCCACAGGCTGTATGATTATGGTCATCCTCTTATAACGAAAGGGATGATCATGAGCACAGACAAAGCGTTCAGCGACTACACACAACACGCCTTACTGGTGGCCTGGGGGACCTTTGCCGCGCACATTGGGCTGCTTCAGCAGTTCCAAGAGCTGGCTTTGAAACAAAAAGTCTACAAGCACACCCCCCAAGCCAAAGTGCTGGAATTCCTGGTGGCCATTCTGGCGGGGCTACCGCACTTGCAAGACATCAGCCGGGCCTCCCACCCTCTGGACAAAGACCGGGCCGTGGCCGAAGCCTGGGGGCAGGAGAGGTGGGCCGACTACAGTGCGGTGAGTCGCACATTGAAGGGCCTGAGTTGGGAAGAGGTGAACCAGATTGTTCAGGCCCTGGAAACGGTAAGCCGACCGTTCTTGGAGGCGGAGGTGGCCCAAATACGTCAGAAGGGTGAACGCATTTGCATGGACGGGGATTTGGCCGGCCTGTCGGTGTCCGACGGCAGCAGCACCTTTCCTAACGCTGCCTACGGCCACATGGATGCCGAAATCCGACTGGGCTATCAGGCTGCCCTGGTTAGCATGAGGGGCTCGACCTTTAGTCGGCTGTGGCTCTCGGTAACACATCACCCCGGAGATATTGTCGCCTGCTCCCTGGCCGAAGCCCTGGTCTTAGCGGCCGAGGAGCGGCTTGGGGTGCGCCCTCAACGACGTACCGACCTGGTACGCCAGCGAATCGAGGCATTGGAACAGGCCATGGCCATCACAGCCCAGCGGTTGGAGGCTCAGGAAAAGGCCGTGGAAGAGGCGCAGCGGCAGGTGGCCGCTGCCAAGGAACAGCTCCAAACCCGCCAACAGCATTTGGCCGAGTTAGAGCAGCACTATCAGGCTAAAGGCCTCCCAGAACGTCCTCACAGTCGTTTGGCCCAGGCTCGCAAAGGAGTGGAGGTGGCAGAGAAGCGTCTGCACCGCTGGGAGCAAAAACTATCCCTTGCCCAACGCCGTCTGGAAAAGACCCGTCAGCGCCACACCCGGCAACAGGAGGAGCTCGCCGCCCTACACCGGCGCCTGGAGCGCTTCGAGCAAGACAATGCCACCAATCCCGACCCGGTGCAAGCCGAGTTTCGCCTGGATGCGGGCTTTGGCACCTATGAGAACCTCATGTTGCTGATTGAGATGGGCTACGAAGTGTACACCAAACCCTACAGTCACCGCGTCGTGGACCACCTGGTACGTCAGACCGATGAGCAGACCGAGTGGGAACAAATGGGGGAGCATGTCGAAATCGTCGCCTGGAAGGGAAAGAAACTGAAAGGCTTTCCCTATCCCGTGGACGTGGCCCTCAAACGTTTCCACACGAACAAGGGCATTCAGCACAGCGTCTTTTTGCATTTCGGCAGCGACCCGGTGACGGAAGACGTGCCGGGCTGGATTGCCCATTACAACGGCAGACAAAGCATCGAAGCCGGAATCAAGGAAAGCAAGCAGGTGTTCCACCTGCATCGCCTCAAAGTGCGCTCGGAGCCGGCCATCTTCCTCCAGGAGGCCTTCGTCATCTTTGCCGCCAACTTCATCCGCTGGGCCCTCCATTGGCTGACCCACCTGCCCCAACCCGATGAGCAGGCGTTGGATGTGCGCCGCTTGGGCATCAAGCGCCTGGTACAGGTGGGAGCCCATGTCTCTGCTCACATCAGCCTGAGTTCAGAAGGTAAGTTGTTAAGGTTCACCGAGTGGAGCGCCTTTGCGGGCAAAGTACTGCGTCTACCGCTCAGTACGGCTCCACCAAGCCAGCAAAAAACTTGCAAAAATTAGCCGGTTTTCGTGCTTCCTCGTCTGATTGCGCAAATGTTAGGTCGCAGACTTCGGAAGTCTTGGGAGGGGGCTCCCTTAACATCACGTATCACGTCACCAAGCCAAGGTGCGCCAGCAGTGCCAATTTCCTCACCACCGCCTGACGCATGACGAATGACGAACGACGTCACGAGTTTCCGAACGCTCCTGGATTAAGCGATCTCTCCTTTTCTCCCCTGTGGTGTGAGCATGGCCCGGTCGGCGAGTGCGGGGGCAGGTGTTGCCAATCCCGACGGAATCATTATACTGGATTCGTCCCCAACGCCAAATCGGCGGATGTGGGGAACGAAGGGAAACGCGCGGCTCGACCTCTCCCCTTCCCCCAAGGGATGGAGTGACCGCATTTCGGAGCCTCAGGAGATGACGACGGAGGAGATTCTACGCGAGCTGAACGAGGAACAGCGCGCCGCGGTGACGGCCCCCATCGGCCCGGTGCTCGTGTTGGCCGGTCCCGGGTCGGGGAAGACGCGCGTGCTCACCCACCGGATCGCTTACCTGATCCGGGCCCACGGCGTGCCCCCGTACCACATCCTGGCCGTCACCTTCACCAACAAGGCCGCGCGGGAGATGCGGACCCGCGTGGAACACCTGCTGGGCGGTCGGCTCCAGGGCGCGACCGTCGGCACCTTCCACAGCGTGTGCGCCCGCATCCTCCGACAGGATGGGGAACGGATCGGGCTCAGCCGGGGATTCGTCATCTACGACAGCGGAGACCAGCGCAACATCATCCGCACCCTCCTGCGCCAGCTCAACCTGGACGATAAACTCTACCCCCCACGACGGGTCCAGGGAGCCATCTCCCGGGCGAAGAACGAACTCCTCACCCCGGAAACGTTCCCCGTCCGCTCCTACCGGGACGAAGTGTACAAGCGCATCTACGAAGCCTACCAGAACACGCTGCGGACCAACCAGGGGGTGGACTTCGATGACCTGCTCATGCTCACCGTGTTCCTCCTACAACGGTACCCCGAGGTGAGGGAGGCGTATCAACGGCGTTGGCGCCACATCCTGGTGGACGAATTCCAGGACACGAACACGGCCCAGTACGCGCTCATCCGCCTCCTGGCCGGGCCGGAGAAGAGCGTCTTCGTCGTCGGCGACGAGGACCAGTCCATCTACGGCTTCCGCGGCGCGGATTACCGCAACGTACAGCGGTTCCGGGAGGATTTTCCCCAGGCGCGGGTCATCCTCCTGGAGGAGAATTACCGCTCCACATCGGTCATCCTGCAGGTCGCCAACGCGGTCATCAGCCGCAACGTCCACCGAACCCCCAAAACCCTGCGCACCCGTCGCCAGGGGGGGCCGAAGGTCGTCCTCTTCGAGGCGTACGACGAAGTGGAGGAGGCCCAGTTCGTCGTCGATGAGATCGCGGCCCTGACGGAAAGGGGGGAGTTCGCACCGGGGGATATCGCGGTCATGTACCGCACGAACGCCCAATCCCGCGCGCTGGAGGAAGCCTTCGTCGCGCGCAACATGCCCTACCGCCTCATCGGCGCCACCCGGTTCTACGAACGCAAGGAGATCAAGGACGTCCTCGCGTACCTGCGCATCGTCCACAACCCGGACGACGCGCTCTCCCTCAACCGCATCCTCAACGTCCCTCCCCGCCGCATCGGCAAACGCACGATGGCCGCGCTCTTCTCCACCGCGCAGCAGGAGGGGGTCAGCCCCTACCGCATCCTCCGCCGCATGGCCGAAGGGGAGACATTCCCCGCCATCAGGGGTGCCGGAGCCCAGGCGCTCCTGGCCTTTTACCGGATGTGGGAGCAGTGGTTGGAGGCTCAGGCTCACCTGAACGTGGGGGAGCTCATGCGCCTCATCATCGAGGATGTGGATTACCTGGGGTATGTGGACGACGGCACGGAGCAGGGACAATCCCGGGTGGAGAACGTGCGGGAGTTGCTCAGCGTGGCCCAGACGTATGAGGAGTGGGGTCCCGATGGGTTGACCCTCTTCCTGGAGGAGATATCCCTCGTCTCCGACGCGGACGAGGTACCCGACGACCGGGGCGCGCCCGTCCTCATGACACTGCACACGGCCAAAGGCCTGGAATATCCCGTGGTCTTCATCACCGGCCTGGAGGAGGGCCTGCTCCCCCACAGCCGTTCTCTCGAGGATCCGGAGGGGCTGGAGGAGGAACGGCGGTTGTTCTACGTGGGGATCACCCGGGCAAAGGAGCGGTTGTACCTGGTGTACGCGTTCCGCCGCAACCGCTACGGCATGAACGACGTGGGGACGCCCTCCCGCTTTCTCAAGGATATCCCCGAGGAGATCCTCACCGTCCCCGGCGAGGACGAATCCCCCCGGCGGAGGAGCAAACCCCAGGATACTCGCTGGACCCCGACGGCGCCTTCCCCCGGCCCCCGTTACGCGGTGGGGGACCGGGTGGTGCACACGCGCTTCGGCGAGGGCATCGTCATCGATGTGAAGGAGAGCAGCGGCGATCAGGAGTTGACCGTGGCGTTCGAGGAGGTGGGGGAGAAACGCCTTCTCGCGAGTCTGGCCCCCCTGCAGAAAATCGGGTAAAGGGAACGCCCCGGTGAAGGAGGACGCATGACGAAGGAGCCCAGAGGCACCCGTCTCCCCGGTTTGCCCCTGCTGGCAGATCGGTTCAACACCCTGCGGTACGAGGATGGCCGGGTCATCCTCCTGGACCGACGGGTGTACCCCTTCCGCACGGAGTTCGTTACGTGTACGACGGTGGAGGAGGTGGCCCGGGCCATCGAGGAGATGGTGGTCCAGGGAGGTCCCCCGCTGGCGTACGCGGCCGGCCTGGGCATGGTCCTGGCCGCGGAGGCGGTCCGCGACCGCCCGACCGACCAACAACGGGAACGGTTGCGCGAGGCCGCACGGCGTTTGCTCCACACCCGCCCCACCGCGGATGACCTTTTCCAGGTGGTCCCCACCGCGCAGGCCGTGGGTGAGGCCGCCCTTGCCCGAGGGGAGGACCCGGCAAGGGCGATCCTCGAGTACGTCAACGGGGAGATCGAGCGGGGAAATCGGGTATCGGAGGCGTGCGGACGGCACGCGGCGACGCTCATCGAGGACGGGGACCGCATCTTGACGCACTGCATCCCCGGCGCGGCCCTGTGCTGGATGCTCTACGTTGCAGTGCAGGAGCAGGGCAAACAGGTGGAGCTCTGGCCCACCGAGACGCGGCCTTACCTTCAGGGTGCCCGTCTTACGGCCGCATGTGGCCTGGAGGCGGGGGTTCCCGTGACCCTCATCACCGACGGGATGGTGGCCCAGGCGATGGCCGCGGGGAAGGTGAACGTGTACGTGACCGCGGCCGACCGCATCGCGATGGACGGGCATGTGGCCAACAAGGTGGGGACGCTGCAAAACGCCATCGTCGCCCATTACTTCCGCGTGCCTTACTACGTGCTCGGGTACGACGGGCCCGATCCGAACACGCGCACAGGGGAGGATATCCGCATCGAAGAACGCCGGCCGGACGAGGTCCTCCACTGTCGCGGGGCCGAAGGCCGCGTGCGCGTGGCCGTCCCCGGGGCTAACGCCTATTACCCCGCGTTCGACGTCACACCACCCCACCTCATCGATGCCATTGTCACGGACCGAGGCATCTTCCCGCCCCGGTTGATCCGCCGGTATTGGGAAGAAGAGGACCCCGGAGGAGATTCCCATGCCTGACTACCTGTGCATCATCAACCCCGCATCGGACCGATGGCGCTCGGGAAAGCGCTGGGAGGAACAGGTGGAACCCGTGCTCAAGGCCCGTCGGGTGAACTACGAGGTGGTGTACACGACGGGCCCCGGCCACGCGATCCATCTGGCCGAGGAGGCCGCGCGCTCGGGAAAGTACGGCACGGTGGTCTCCGGAGGCGGCGACGGGACGCTGAACGAGGTGGTCAACGGGTTGTGCCGGGCCGCGTGGGAAAACCCCACCCTCCCCCTGGGAATTTTCCCCATCGGCTCGGGCAACGATTTCGCCACGGTCCTTCAGATCCCCAAAACGCCCGAGGGGATGGTGGACCATCTCTTGACGAAGGGACGCCGCCTGGTGGATGTGGGCCGGGTGGAGAGCCCCGATATGTTGGGCCCCACGGCCCCTGTGCGGTATTTCATCAACAATTCGGGGGTGGGATTCGAGGCCCAGGTGAACCTGGAAAGTCGACGCATCACCCGGCTGCGGGGGTTCCTCATCTACCTGGTCGGGGTGTTCCGGGCGCTGAAGAATTATCGCCAGCCCTTCGCACGCGTCCGCTGGGACGATGGGGCGTGGGAGGGGCGCGTGCTCCTCGTTACCGTGGGAAACGGTCGCCGGGCCGGGGGCGGGTTCTGGTTGACGCCGTTCGCGGAGGTGGACGACGGGGCCCTGGATGTGGGCATCGCGAAGGCCATGTCCCGCGTGAACATTCTACGCCTCCTGCCCAAGGCCATGAACGGGGGACACGTGGATGACCCGGCCTTTTCCCTGCGCCGAACGTCGCACGTGTCCCTGGAGCTGGACATCCCGACCCCGATCCACACGGACGGGGAGGCGATTATCGAGGGCACGCGCCGCGTCCATTACCGGGCGATCCCGGGCAAGGTGTGGATCGTCACCGATCCCCGGCGTCCTCTGGCCGAGCCGTAGGCCCCAGCAGGTCCGGTCGACGTTCCCGGGTGCGTTTGAGGGCCTGTTCCCGTCGCCAGGCGGCGATGCGCTCATGGTGTCCCGAGAGGAGGATGGGAGGAACCCGCCGCCCGCGAAATTCCGGCGGTCGGGTGTACTGGGGGCCTTCCAGAAGGCCGGAGGCAAAAGAGTCCTCTTCCGCACCTCGCTCGTATCCCAGGACACCGGGCAACACCCGCGCCACCGCGTCGACGAGGACCATCGCGGCCAGTTCCCCACCCGAGAGGACGTAATCCCCAATGGAGATCTCGTCGGTGGCCAGGAATTCCCGCACCCGTTCGTCGAACCCTTCATAACGCCCGCAGATGAGGACGAGGCGGGGGTGTTGGGCGAGCTCCTTGACGAGGGCCTGGGTCAGGGGCCGCCCCTGGGGCGTCAGCAAGATGATGGGGGGAAGGGTGGAGAGGTCGACGGTCTCGCCGGCCCCGCGAAACACGGGCCGGTCCAGGATGCTTTCCACCGCGGCAACGATGGGCTCCGGCCGCAGGAGCATCCCCGGGCTTCCGCCGTAAGGCACATCGTCCACCTGGCGGTGCTTTCCTACGCCGAAAAGGCGCAGGTCGTGGATGGCGATGCTCAGCGCGCCCATCTCCTGCGCTCGCCGCAGGATACTTTCCTCAAAGGGCCCCCGGAACATGTTGGGGAACAAAGTTACAATGTCGATGTGCATGGCTCCACTCCTTCCAACACCCTCTTGCCGGTGGTATTATAGCGCAAGTTCGTCAGGCGTCAGGCGTCAGGCGTCAGGCGGTGATGAGGAAGTTGGCCCCGCAGGTGCATCTTGGCCCGGCGACGTAATCCGTGATGCGTAATGCGTAACTCAAGGCCGGGTTGGCACTGCCGGACCGACTAGTCCCCGCGCCATCGGGTTACTCGTTACGTCACACGTCAGGCATCATGCGTCAGGCGCTGGTGCGAACGTTGGCACTACAGGTGCATCTTGGGTTGGTGACGTGATGCGTGATGCGTAATGCGTAACTTGAAGACAAGTTGGCTTGGTGGAGTCAACCTTGGCTTCACGCCAGCTGATTACTCGTTACTCGTGACTCGTTACTCCTCACCCCCCCATTTCCCCCTCCCGAATTTTTACGGTATACTTCATAATAATTCATGGGAACACGAATGATGCCCCGTCCGTCCGACGGGTGCATGTGAGGGGAAGGTGACCATGCGTGTCTTGTTGGCCAGTCCGGAAAGCAAGGTGTGGAGCTCCCGAAAACATATTCCTCTGGGGTTGGGATACCTGGCCGCGGTGCTGCGCGAGGCCGGGCATGAGCCCATGATTTACGACGCTGCGGTGGAGGACGTTCCTGTGACCTATTACCTGGACCGGGCTATCGAGGAGGGCCGGCCCTTCGGCATGGTCGGGATTACCGCGACGACCCCCCTCATCGAGGAGGCCTGGGAGATGGCCCTGGAGGTCAAGAAGGGGTACGGGGTGTACACCATCCTCGGCGGCCCCCACCTGACCATCATGCCCATGGAGACCATGCAGAAGAAGCCGTGGGTGGACTTCGTCTTCCGGGGCGAGGCCGAGGAGGGGCTGGTCGAACTGGTGGACGCGCTCGACGCGGGCCGGGATTACGGGGGAATCCCCGGCCTCTTCTTCCGCCACGGGGAGGAAATCGTCCCCTCCCACGAATCCCCCATCATCCAGGATCTGGACAGTTTACCCTTCCCCGCCCATGACCTGTTCAAGATCGAAAGGTACACGAACCTGCAACCCCTGACCGACGGGCTGGATCCCCACGCCCGGGCGTACACCATCCTCACCAGCCGGGGATGCCCCTTCCAGTGCACCTTCTGTTCCAAACCGGTGACGGGGAACACCTGGCGCGGGCGCTCGGTGGAAAACGTCATCGCGGAATGGCGCTGGCTGGTGCGGGATCTGGGTGCCACGGAGATCGGGATTACCGATGACATCTGGAATCTGAAATTGGACCGGGCAAAGGCCATCTGCCGTCGCCTTATCGAAGAGGACCTGAACACCGTCCCCTGGGTCACGGTCCACGGCATGAAGGTAAACTTCGCGGACCTGGAACTGTTCCAATTGATGAAGGCCGCGGGGTGCAAGCGGGTGGGGTTCGGCGTGGAGAGCGGGGATGAGTGGATCCTGCGCAACGTCATCCGCAAGGGCCAGACCCTGGAGATGGTGCGTCAGGTATTCCGCGACGCGAAGGCCGCGGGCCTGCAGACGATGGGGTTCTTCATCTTTGGCATGCCGTACGAAACCGAGGAGACCATGGAGAAAACCATCCAGCTGGCCCTGGAGCTGGACCCGGACCTGGCGAACTTCATGCTGGCTGCCCCCTTCCCCGGAACGGAGATGTACGACCTCATCCTGCGGGAGGGCAAGATCTTTGCCCAGGACTGGCACGATTATGCCATTCACGAGGAAAAGGCCCGCTTCGTGATGCCGGGATACGACCCCGAACTCGTGGAACGGAAGTGGCGGGAAGCCTACCGTCGCTTCTACCTCTACCGTCCCAAGCGCCTGCTCCAAAAATTGACCCACAAGGACCTGTGGCTGAACCTGCCCGAGACTCTGCGCAACGCCAAGCGCTTCTTCATCGGGGAAAAACGGCGTCGCACGCCGGAAACCGCCCTATCCGGATGACATCTACGGCCTTGAGGAACGAGAGGACACGTAGGGGAGATATTCCCGCCTCCCCAGGAGATACACGCCGAAATCCACGTTGACGACGGCATATCCCGCGTTCACCGTCACCACCCGACGGGTCGTGGGATAACTTCCTCCCGGCCGTCGATATGTTAGGACGTAGGTTCCGGGGGGAACGTCCTCGAAGGAGTAGAACCCCTGAGCGTCGGTGACCGTCTCCCGGCGGTCCGCGGAAGCAACCGCACGAGGAGCGGAGCCCTGAGAACGCCTCTCCAGGGTAACGACCACGCCCGGTAACCCCCTCTCCTCCTGCTGACGTAGACCATCCCGGTTCTCGTCCAACCACACGTATCCCTGGACCCGCGCGTGGGGTGTAGGCGTGGGGGTTGGAAGGGGCACAAGGGCAAAGTAAAGGTAGAGATAGTGCTCACACCTTCGACGGATGGTATAGGTCAGGGGAGTGGGGCTGATGACGGTGTACCCCGGAGGTGGGATGATATTTACGGTGTAACGGCCCAGGGGGAGTCCACCGACCTGCCACCACCCGTTCGCGTTGCTGTACAGGATGCGTGTAACGGGTCCGGTAACGATGATCCGAGCATGGGGGACACCCGGTTCCACTCTATACTGGTACACACCATCCCCGTTGAGGTCGTGGAAAACTTCCCCACCCAAAGACGTCCAACACGGCGTTGGCGTCGGCGTGTCCGTCGGTGTAGGC
>WGAA01000060.1 GCA_015489285.1 Anaerolineae bacterium
CAGGGCCATGCCGCGGCCGTCCAGGGGCACCGGGATCGGCCCCAGACCGACCACGCCGCCCAGCGCGTTGAACAACGCTTTCGCCGCCACCGCGCCCAGGGGCGTGCCCACCACATAGCCCACCAGGGCCAGCGCCACCGCCGCACTCATGACCGCGGCGGCCACCTGACCCGGCGTCATGCCCAGCGCCTTCAAAATGCCCACCGTGCGCCGCTCTTCGGCCACGCTCAGGCTCAGACTGCCCAGCACCCCCAGGGCGGTCAGCAGCCCCAACACCACCGCCAGCGCCGTCACCGTGGTCCGTAACTTGTGCCCCACGCCCTGACCCGAGGGGTCGTTCTTGAACGCGTCCTTGAGCGCCTTCCCGTCTACGCGGTCCCCAAAGCGGGCTTTGAGCGCGTTCAGAAAAGCGTAAGGATCCGTGCCGGGCTTCAGCCGCACGTAAAACAGAGGGGGCGTTCTGTCCGTAAAAGCGCGCGCCGGCAGGATGAACATCTGCCCCAGGTTATCCGTGTCCCGGTAGATCCCCACTAAGCGAAACGCGTAGGTCTTTCCCTGGGCCAAAAGCGTCACCCGATCACCCACGTGCCAGCCGTGTTCGTGGGCGATGGTGTAGGCGGCCACTGCTTCATCATTGGTTTGGGGTAACCGACCTTCCAGCAGCATGTTGGCAAACAGGCTCACGTCGCCGCACACCAGTCGGGGGTAAAGGTCGCGATCTTCGCCCTGCACTCGCACGGGGATCCGCGTCTGGCAGGCGTAGGAAGAGACCTCGGGGAAAGTTCGAAGCGCGGCCAGGAAATCGTCGGGCGTAAGGCCGTTCTCCACCCAAACGGCCACATCGGCGGCCGGCACCAACCCCATGCCGATGGGGTCCTCCTCAAAAACCCGCACCGTAGCGGCCAGGGAAAGGGCTACGGTGATGGCCAATGCGCCCACGGCCAACCCCAGCGCGGTGAGCGCGGAACGCAAAGGCGTGCTCAGCAGCCCGGTCAGGCCGTAAGCCACGGGGAAGGGCAGCCGCAGTAAGCGCACCGGACGACGGCGGGGCGGCTCCATGCCCTGGCGGATGGCCGTCACCGTGTCCAGGCGGGCGATGCGCCGCAGAGGCCAGGCAGCCGCCAGGGCCACCGCAGCTACCAGGGCCAGCAGGGCTACCGGGAGCACCCACAGCGGAGGCCACACCATCCCGACCGCGTACTGCTCGGCCAGGCGGGCGAACAAGCGGGCGGCCAACGGCACCCCACTCACCACCCCTACCAGCGAGGCCACCAGCCCTACCAGCAGGTATTCCCCCAAGTACACCTCCATCAACTGGACGTCGGTGAAGCCCACCGCCCGCAACAGGCCGATCTGGCGTGTCTGGGCGCGGATGGCGCCGCCGACCGCGTTGGCGATCAGGAAACCGGCCACAAGGAGCGCCATCACCGCGAAAGCCAGCAGGAACACCGAGACCATCTGCTGCCCAAAACCGGCGTAGCGCCGCACTTCCAGCCAGGTATAGCCTTCCACCGTCCCCGGGGGCAGCGCCCGTCGCAACTCACGCAGCACCGCCTCGGCACGCTCGGGGTGGCGGATCCGCACGCCCACATCCCAGGTTTCCGGCGTACTGTGGGCCTTTTGCAGCGCGGCTGCCAACGTCCCCGGCGCCAGGTAAACCCGCGGCGGCCTGCAGCCCGGGTAGGCACAGAATTCGGATGTGATGAAGGTGCCCGTCACGGTAAAGGTGCGGGGCGTCTTGCCCAGCCCTAACTTCACCTTGTCGCCGAGGCGAACGCCCAGGGCGCGGGCCAGGTTGCGATCCACGGCGATCTCGGCCGTATGGGCCTTTGGGGCCCGGCCTTCCACCCACAGTAACCGGGCAATCTTGCGCTGAGGATCGAAATCGCGCACCAGGACGTCTTCCTTTTTCCCGTTGGGGGCTTCCAGGAACGCCTGGAAGGTTGCCATGGGCTCGGTGGCCTCGACCACCTCGGGGTTGGCGCGGATGGTCCGCCGCAGTTCGTCCGGGGAAATCCGCTTTCCCGGCACGCTGAGCCAGATGTGCGCGCCGTGGGTGCGTTCCAGCAAGCGGTCGTACACCCGGTACCCCGCGAAGTAGGCGGTAAGGGCCAACGCCAGCAGCAGGGCCGCCGCGGTGAGGGTGAGAAACACCAGCGCCCGTTGTCCCTTGTGACTGCGCAGATTCCCCCGAATGGCACGCCATACGGCTCTCATCGTTCCACCTCCACCAGTTTGGCGATGACTTGCGTGGGATCACCGCTCCGGCGCGGGCGCATCTCGGAGATGAAGCGGCCATCGCGCATGAAGATCACCCGCTCGGCGAAACTGGCCACCTTGGGATCGTGGGTCACCAGGACAATGGTCTGCCCCTGGTCATTGAACTGACGCAGCAGGGTGAGCACCTCGTTGCCGCTGCGGGAATCCAGGTTGCCCGTGGGCTCATCGGCCAGCAACACGGTGGGCGCGTTGATCAGCGCGCGGGCGATGGCCACCCGCTGCTGCTGGCCGCCGGAAAGTTGGCTGGGGAAAGCGTCCGCCTTGTCGGCCAGTCCCAGGGCCGCCAGCAACTCGTCCCGTCTGCGGGCCACCTCCGCGGGCGGGCGTCCCGCCAGCAGCCCCGGCAGGTCCACATTGTCGGCCACGGTGAGGTTGGGGATCAGGTTGTAGGCCTGGAACACGAACCCCACGGTACGGCGGCGCAGGACGGCCCGCTGCGACTCGTTCAAGTCGTTCAGCCGCCGACCGTCCAGCAGCACCTCCCCCTCGGTGGGCCGATCCAGCCCGGCCAGCAGATGCAACAGGGTGGACTTGCCGCAGCCCGAAGGCCCCATCACGGCCACGAATTCCCCGGGCTCCACGCTCAGGTCCACCCCGCGCAGCGCGGGCACGGCCACCCCGTTGTTGCGGTACACCTTGTGCAAGTTATGGGCTTCCACCACAGCCATACGCGCCTCCTTCCCAAATGATGGATTGTCCGACTTCCGCTCTTGCTACGCCGCCTCTGTCAGTCCCCGACGTCAACTTTGATGCCCCCCGTTTCCACCTTCAAGTGCAATCGCGTTTCCGGCGACGAGCCCACAGCGGTGGCAAGATGTCCCTTGGCCGTGAGCCGTCGACCGTCACGGCGCAGCACGATATCGCCCATCTCCACATTGGCTTCCAATTGAAACGTGCTTTCGGCGGGAAGATGCAGGGTGATGTGGCCTACTTCGACGCGCATCGTCACTGTGCCCTGGGTGGGCAACGCGCCGTCGAAGGTGATGGAACCGGTCTCCACCGTGAGGTCGCTTCCCGGTCCCAGGGTGGTATCCGAGACCCGAACCTCGCCTACGCCGTCCTCGACCCGAAGGGGGGCACGCATCCCTCGAACCTTCACCCGCCCCACCTGCTGGTGCACCTCCAGGGCCGCCTCGCGGGGCACGGTGACGTGCAGGTGCACGCTCAACGATTGCGGGCCCTTGACCTCGGGGAAACGGACCTGCACCTCCACACGATCTTCCTTCTCCACCAGATGGAGCGCCACCCGTTGCAGCGCCTTGCGCTCTCGCAGTGCCGGCCACGGGAAGGACTTCACCTCGGCCCACCCGGTGACCGTGACCTTCTCGGCCTCCCCCGCCTCCACCACGACCTCACCTACGGGATTGGTGACGACTACGGTGAGGGGAAGACGAACATTTACCTCCCGGGCGGGCAGCGTCACGCGAGCCGCGTGGGCCCACATTATTCCCATCACCAGGATTCCCAGACCTACCACGCCCAGTAGAAGGACCAACAAAAGGGCAATCCACCACACTCTTCGAACCGTGTACATGGCGCCTCCTTGTGATTACCCGTTGTCCCCGTGGGACTCCCACACTTCTTCACACCGTTCCAGCCAGCGCAAATCGGCCTCCAGGTGGAGTTGCAGCCCCTCGGCCAGCAGGCGGCGCTCCTCATCGGGATCGGTGAGCAGGGGCGTCAGCTCGGCCAGGGACTGAAGTAGGGCCTGACGTTGCCGGTCGATGAGGGTACGCAGGTCGATGACCCCGGAACGCCGGGCCATCAGCAATTTAAGGTAGAAGTCCACCCGCAGGCGGGCCGACGGCGTCGCGGGCTCGGTCAGCCAGGCGGCCAGGGCCTCGCGCCCCTGCTCGGTCAGATGACACACCTTGCGGTTGGGCAACCGCTCCTGGGGCACCTCCGCGCAGGCCACCAGGCCGTCCCGTTCCAGTCGGGCCAGGGTACTGTAGACCTGGCCGATGTTCACCGACCAGGTATGGCCCAACATGGATTCGAAGGCCTGTTTGAGATCGTATCCGTGCCGAGGCTCCTCGGCCAACAGGGCTAAGAGTGCGTACTTGAGCATATACATACTCCGTATGTAGTACATACGGAGTATGTATCAAGAGGCCGAATATGTCAAATTTCGCTCCCACGCGCGTGCATTGCCTTTGGGCGTGGGGTGGCGTTGTCCTTCTTTGACGGGCGGGCTGTTCGGGCATATAATGGAGGCACGCAATTTTTAGGAGGGGCTAAAAATGGGCGCACACGTGTTCATCTGGCTGATCGTGGTTCTGGTACTCCTGTGGGTGGGCAAACACGGGTGGGAAGAATACCGCATCCGGCGGCGCAGCACCCTGGAAGACGCCATCAAGTACTTGTACGACTGTGAGGAACATCACCGCTACGGGGTGCCGGAAGCCCTCGCGGGGAAATTGGGCCTCTCCACCCGGGCCACCCTGCGCCTGTTACACCGTATGGCCCAACGGAACCTAATCCGTTTCTGCGGCAATCGCGTGTGTCTCACGCCCGCGGGAAAGGCCCTGGGCCTGCAGCTCCTGCGAGCCCACCGGTTGTGGGAACGATACCTCTCCGATTACACCGACGTCCCCCTGCGGGAAATTCACCGCCTGGCGGACAAACGAGAACACACGTTGACCCAGGAGGACCTTCAAACCCTGGAAGCGACCCTGGGGCACCCACGGCGAGATCCCCACGGCGACCCCATTCCACGGGAGTCCGGGGAATGGATGGCCGAGGTGGGTGTTCCCCTCACCGACTGGCCCGTGGGCCAACCCGCCCGCGTCGTTCACGTGGAGGACGAACCGGAGGACCTCTTCGCGCAGGCCCTGGCCGAAGGCCTGATCCCCGGCGCGGATGTGGTCATCCTGGAAAGCAAACCCGAAGGCCTTCACCTCAAGGTGGACGGGAATGACGTGTGGATCGCGTCCATCCTCGCCGCCCAGGTCCACGTCATCGCGGCGCCTGCCCGGGTGGAGGAAACGCCTCCCATGAGTTTGGCCGACCTCACCCGGGGGGAACGGGCCCGGGTCATCGGCATCTCCAGGGAAATCCGGGGCCTCCTGCGGCGACGCCTTCTGGACCTGGGATTTACCCGCGGGGCAATCGTTCAGGAAGTCCTGGAAAGCGCCTTCGGCCGGGGAGATCCCCGCGCGTATCGTGTGCGGGGCACCCTTATCGCATTACGGCGGGAACAAGCCGAACACATCTACGCCGAACCCTTGACCGATGAAGGAGGCGATGTGACTCCATGACCCCGACCCCTGGATGCAGTTCCTGCCCCTTCGTACAACAATTGGGCATCGATTTGAGCGAATGGGATTATTTGGTCGCGCTGGCAGGCAACCCCAACACCGGCAAAAGCACCCTTTTCAACCGACTCACCGGGTTGAAGCAGCACGTGGGGAACTGGCCGGGCAAAACCGTGACCCGGGCCGAAGGGGGATTCGAGTTCAACGGAAAGCGATATAAACTCGTGGACCTCCCCGGCACCTATTCCCTCCTCTCCGCCTCTGTGGAGGAGGAGATCGCCCGGGACTTCATCCTCTTCGGCAATCCCGACGGCGTCATTGTGGTCATGGACGCCACGGCCGTAGAACGCAACCTGAACCTGACACTGCAAATTCTGGAGATCACGGACCGGGTTGTGGTCGCCCTCAACCTGATGGATGAAGCCCGGCGTAAGGGAATTCACGTCAACCACCGGGGGCTAGCACGGGAGTTGGGCGTGCCCGTCGTCCCCATTGTGGCCCGGACCGGCGAGGGCATAGGCTACCTGATGCAGGCCCTGGAGGACGTCATCGAGGGTCGGGTGCGCACTCACCCCCGGCGGATCCCGCTGGACCCGGCGTTAGAACACGCGGTCCGGGAACTGGTTCCCCTCATCGAGCAGGCCTTCCCCGGTGTACGGAATGCCCGCTGGATCGCCATTCGCCTGTTGGACGGTGACCCCACCATCGAGCGAGCCGTCCGAACGGGGGAACTGAGCGCCCTGCTCACGGGCGAACTCCCGAGAGACGCGCTCCCCGTCGACGAGACGCCTCAGGAAGAGGAGACCCTGTACCCCCCGGGACTTGCTATCCTGAAGAAGGCGGACATCCTGCGGGCTGCGTTGGACGAGGACTTTCGCGATCGCCTGGTGGAGGACATTTATAACGAAGCCGCCCGCATTACCCAACGTGTTGTTCGGGTGGAGGGAACACCGGCACAGACGTGGGATGAACGCATCGACCGCATCGTCACCCACCCGGTATGGGGGCTTCCCCTGATGCTTCTGGGACTGGCGTTGGCCTTTTGGGTCACCGTTGTGGGGGCAAATTACCCCTCGGAATGGCTGGCGACGCTCCTCTTCGGCATCGAGGGACTGGGGGCCCGCGCGTTCCAGGCCCTGGGGCTTCCCTGGTGGGTCACTGGATTTCTCTGGCATGGGGTATACCGAGGGCTGGCGTGGGTCGTCAGCGTCATGCTTCCGCCGATGGCCATCTTCTTCCCCATCTTCACGCTGCTGGAAGATCTCGGGTACCTTCCCCGGGTGGCCTTCAACCTGGATTGGCTCTTCAAGAAGGTGGGAGCCCACGGAAAGCAAGCGCTGACCATGACGATGGGATTCGGTTGCAACGCGGCAGGGGTAATTGCGACGCGCATCATCGAATCCCCTCGCGAGAGGCTCATCGCCATCCTCACGAACAATTTCGTTCCCTGTAACGGACGCTGGCCTACCCTCATCATGTTAGGGACGGTGTTCGTGGCCGCTGCCTTCCCCCCCGCGTTTGCAGCCTTTGCTGCGGCCGGCTCCATCGTCGCCGCCGTACTGGTGGGGGTCCTTTTCACCTTCATCGTGTCCTGGCTCCTCTCCCACACGCTGTTGAAGGGGGAGGCCAGCGCCTTCACCCTGGAGTTGCCCCCTTACCGGCGTCCGGACATCGTCCGCATCCTCTACACATCTCTCATCGACCGCACGATTTTCGTGTTGTGGCGGGCCGTGTACATGGCCGCGCCCGCGGGAGGTCTGATCTGGATCCTGGCCAACGTCCACGTACACGGCCAAAGCCTGGTCCATTGGCTGGCCGCGTTTCTCGACCCTTTCGGTCGGCTCCTGGGGCTGGACGGCGTCATCCTCTTGTCTTACATCGTCGCCCTTCCCGCCAACGAAATCGTAGTCCCCACCATGATCATGGCCTACTCGGGGGCCAGCACGGTAACCGAGGTGGAAAACCTGGCCGCGCTAAAGGCCCTCCTGGTCGGGCAGGCCGGGTGGACGTTGCTCACAGCCGTTTCCCTCATGTTGTTCGCCGTCCTGCATAACCCCTGCTCCACGACCATCCTCACCATCTGGAAGGAGACGGGGAGTAAGAAGTGGACCCTGATTGGCGCGCTGTTACCCTTGGCCATCGCCTTCCTGGTGACGTTCGTCGTGGCCCAGGTGTGGCGTTTGAGCGGCTGGGTCATGTGAGGTACCGGGATCACCGCGCCAAAAGAGCGCGAGGAAATGGCGTTTCTTCCAGAGTTGGGCTATAATGTGTTCGTTAAAGTCGGTCGATTAGCTCGACGAGCTGTAAGGTTTCCGGCTTTCAGGGAATCCTATATTAAGGAGAGAGTTCGATGACTCAACGCGTTGCCACAATAGACGGGAACGAAGCTGTAGCCCGTACGGCGTATCGCATCAACGAAGTCATTGCCATCTACCCGATTACGCCCTCATCGCCTATGGGCGAGTGGGCAGATGCATGGGCGGCCCAGAAGAAACCCAACATTTGGGGGACGGTCCCCTTGGTAGTAGAGATGCAATCGGAAGGCGGGGCTGCCGGTGCCGCCCATGGAGCCCTGCAGACGGGCTCACTTACGACCACCTTCACGGCCAGTCAGGGCCTTCTCCTGATGATCCCCAACATGTACAAGATCGCGGGGGAGCTCACCAGCACGGTGTTCCACATCGCGACGCGCACGGTCGCCACCCACGCGCTCTCCATCTTCTGCGATCACAGTGACATCATGGCGACCCGGGCCACGGGTTGGGCCATCCTCATGTCCAACTCGGTCCAAGAAGCCCACGACTTTGCCCTCATTGCCCAGGCGGCCACACTCAAAGCCCGGGTTCCCTTCATCCACGCGTTCGACGGGTTCCGCACCTCGCACGAAATCAACAAGATCGAGCTCCTGCCCGATGACGTGCTGCGGGCCATGATCGACCCCGAGCTCGTGCGAGCCCACCGGGAACGGGCCCTCTCCCCGGAGCATCCCTTCATCCGGGGGACCGCGCACAACCCGGACACCTTCTTCCAGGCCCGCGAGCGGGTCAACCCCTACTACCTGGCGACCCCGGACATCGTCCAGGAGGCGATGGACAAGTTCGCGGGGCTGACGGGGCGAAGCTACCACCTCTTCGACTACGTCGGCGCCCCCGACGCGGAGCGGATCATCGTCCTCATGGGGTCCGGCGCGGAAGCCGTCGACGAGACGGTGCAGTACCTGGTGGACAAGGGGGAGAAGGTCGGTGTCGTGAAGGTGCGATTGTTCCGACCTTTCTCGACCAAGCACCTCATGGAGGCTTTGCCTCCCACGGTGAAGGTCATCGCCGCTCTGGACCGGACCAAGGAACCCGGAGCCGCGGGAGAACCCCTGTACCAGGACATCATCACCGCCCTCCACGAGGGCATGGGACAGGGATTGGCCCCCTTCGAGCACATGCCTCTGGTCATCGGCGGACGCTACGGCCTCTCCTCCAAGGAGTTCAACCCCGCGATGATCAAGGGCATATTCGACGAAATGGCCAAAGAGAAGCCCAAGAACCACTTCACCGTGGGCATCATCGATGACGTGACCTACACGAACATCGATTACGACCCGGATTTCTCCATCGAACCCGACGATGTGACCCGAGCCGTCTTCTGGGGGTTGGGCTCCGATGGTACGGTGAGCGCCAACAAGAACTCCATCAAGATCATCGGTGAGGAGACCCCCTACTACGCCCAAGGGTACTTCGTCTACGATTCCAAGAAGGCCGGAGCCCGCACGACATCGCACCTTCGCTTCGGTCCTCGCCCGATCAAGAGCACTTACCTCATCCAAAAGGCCAACTTCGTCGCCGTCCACCAGTTCAACTTCCTGGACCGCTACGACGTCATCCTCGACATGGCGGAACCGGGGGCGACCTTCCTCTTGAACGCGCCTTACGGCCCCGACGAGGTGTGGGACCAGCTCCCGCGTGAGGTCCAGCAACAGATTATCGACAAACAGCTGAAATTCTACGTCATCGACGCGTACAAGCTGGCCAAGGAGGTCGGCCTGGGGGTCCGCATCAACACGATTATGCAGACCTGCTTCTTCGCCATCAGCGGCATTCTGCCCAAGGATGAGGCCATTGCCCGAATTAAGGACGCCATCCGCAAGACGTACGGCAAGAAAGGGGAAGAGGTCGTCCGGCAGAACTTCGCGGCCGTGGACGCGGCCCTGGCCAACTTGCACGAGGTGAAGTACCCCAACCAGGTCACCGCTTCCCGCACGCGGCCCCCGGTGGTTCCCCCCGAAGCGCCCGAATTCGTCCAGAAGGTCACTGCGCCCATGATCGCGCTTCACGGCGACGAGCTCCCTGTGAGCGCGATGCCCGCGGATGGGACCTGGCCCAGTGGCACCACCCAGTGGGAGAAGCGCAACCTCTCCCTGGAAATCCCCATCTGGGAGCCGGACCTGTGTATCCAGTGCGGTAAGTGCGTCCTCGTCTGTCCTCACGCGGTCATCCGGGCCAAAGTGGTGGACGAAGAAGCCTTGGCCGACGCGCCTCCCGGATTCAAGTACATGGATGCCCGGTTCTTCAAGGAATTCAGGGGCACCAACAAGAAATACACCATCCAGGTGTCCGCGGAGGACTGCACCGGGTGCCAGCTCTGTGTGGAGGTCTGTCCTGCTAAGGACAAGAAGAACCCGAACCGCAAAGCCCTCAACATGGGGCCCAAGCTCCCCATCCTGGAACAGGAACGGGAAAACTGGAAGTTCTTCCTGGAGTTGCCCGAAATACCGCGACACGACGGTCTCAAGTTCAACTCGGTGAAGAACGTCCAGTTCTTGCAGCCCCTCTTCGAGTTCTCGGGAGCGTGCGCCGGGTGCGGTGAGACGCCTTACCTGAAGCTGATGAGCCAGCTCTTTGGTGACCGGGCCATCGTGGCCAACGCCACCGGGTGCTCCAGCATCTACGGCGGTAACCTGCCCACGACCCCCTGGACGTACAACAAGGACGGACGGGGCCCCGCGTGGAGCAACTCCCTTTTCGAGGACAATGCCGAGTTCGGTCTGGGGATGCGCCTCACCGTGGACAAGCAGACCGCTTATGCCCGTGAGCTGGTCGCGGAGCTGCGGGACCTCATTGGGCCCGAGCTGGCGGATGCCCTCTTGAACGCAGACCAATCGAATGAGGCGGGCATTGAAGCCCAACGTGAACGGGTGGCGGAGCTGAAGAAACGCCTGGAAGGGGTGGATCACCCCCGTGCCCGAGACCTCCTGGCCGTGGCCGACATGCTCATCAAGAAGAGCATCTGGATTGTCGGCGGTGACGGCTGGGCGTATGACATCGGGTACGGCGGCCTGGATCACGTGCTGGCCAGCGGACGCAACGTGAACATCCTCGTCATGGACACCGAAGTCTACTCCAACACGGGAGGGCAGGCGTCCAAAGCCACGCCGCTGGGTGCCGTGGCCAAGTTCGCCATGGGGGGCAAACCCTTGCCCAAGAAGGACTTGGGGATGATGGCGATGATGTACGGCAACGTCTACGTGGCCCAAGTGGCCATGGGGGCCAACGATGCCCAGACCCTCAAGGCCTTCCTGGAGGCTGAATCCTACGACGGCCCCTCCATCATCATCGCCTACAGCCACTGCATCGAGCACGGCATCCTCATGGAGAAGGGGATGGAGCAACAGAAGCTCGCGGTGGAGTCCGGATATTGGCCTCTCTACCGCTTCGACCCGCGACGGGCCGCCGAGGGGAAGAACCCCTTCCAGCTGGACTCGCGGGATCCCAAGATTCCTCTCATGAAGTACATGGAGAACGAGGCCCGGTACCGGATGCTCCGCCGTACCAACCCCGAACAGTTCGAGGAGCTGATGGAGAAAGCCCAACGGGTCGTTCTCGAACGGTGGCAGCGCTACAAGCGCATGGCGTACTTGTGGGAACCCCTCAAGATGGAGGAGTAACCCCTCGGGGTTGAGTAAAAGGGGGAGGGCCTCAGGCTCTCCCCCTTTTTTGTTGGGTGGGATAGAAGTTCCGAAGGCCACAAAGGCCGTCGGGAAGGCGGATTTCGACGAGATGGACAGGCTATCTCGTGACGAATATCATATGACCACCGTAAATATATAAACAAACATGAGCTCACCAACGGGGAAGGTGAAGACAAGGGGAACGTTTCTCGTGCCCATGACCACAGATGAGCATCTCTGAACGCACGGGCATGTACAACCTTGGGATAATCTGTACGATGTTGTATTGATCCTGTAGGCAAGAGCTGCTATAATGGAAGCAACCGGGAGCCCATCGGAAAAGCTAGAGGGGGCGTCCATCAACATGTGAAGGAAAGCACCCGCTCCACACCCCCTCATCACCGGGGGGAACATATTCTGCCGAATAGCACCGAAATAGGAGAAAGCCATGCCCAGTCCACTCGTTATAAGCATCCTCTCAATAGTAATGGCGGGCCTATCCCTGTTTGCCGCCTCCAAAACCAGCAAGACGGCGAATTTTCTGCTGTCGTACCTCATTGCCCCAATTTTATACGGCGTGTTTATGGACTTCGGCATCCAGTACGTCAATAACATGACACAAGGAGGTGTCCCCATAGCCGGATTGGCCTTGTTGATAGGAGGCTCCGTGTACTTTGCCTGTGCTTTACATGAAAGAATGCGCAGCAATAACGGTAAACCATAAATTACAATTAGTGCAAAAGGAGTGATCTGTGAAAAACCGCCACATATCCTTGGTATTGGTAATTGTGCTTATGGTTCTATTTATTGCCATAATAGCGCACAGACTGAAAGGACGTGCAGAGCGGAGATACAACCACGGCAACTTTATATTTGGGGAAGATAATTACGTGTATCTAGATGATGACGCAATGAGAGAGTTAAATAAAATTCATGACGATTTGCTCGTTATCCCTGATACTTATGAATACAAGCTACTATCATTACAAGTTATGCCGAACAAGATGTACATTTTGAATTACGGAGATTCAAAGGATAGCGTGTCGATACAACAAGTCGTAGGCGGTGACATCATCGGCGTTGCCTCGGCAGCACAGAAGGTGATCGGTAAAAACGACATAATCGTAAGGTGCGGAAGGCGCGCCACGTTCTCTCGGTACATCGCTGCAGGCTATGAGTGGACCGATATCCGATGGCACGAGGATGACATTGCCGTCGCTATGATGTCCCACACCATGGACGAACAACCGATGGTAGATATTGCAAATAGCCTCATCCGGCTAAGAACAGGGCGTCACATCTGCCGATAAGCCAATTCGCCTGAGAAGAGGGAACTCGATATGAACAAGATTCTGAAGGTAAGGCTACTTTTCGCCGTTCTCGTTCTTCTAGGAACCGTGGCATGTGCCCCACCGCGGGCCCAATCGGTCAAACACATTTATTTCTTCACCGATATCCCCGTGTCCCTGGACGGGTACGTCCGGGAATTCGAGCACACCTACCCGAACATTCGCATCCACGTCTTCTACGGACTCCCGGACGGGGAGTGGCCCCGCCACTACGATGCGGCCCTCCTCTCCGTCAAGCCACATGACACACTTCTCCTGCAAGACCTCACCCCCTTCGCGGACGCAGACCCCGCGTTTCGGCCTCAGGATTTCCTGCCCGGTACCCTCGCAGCCGGTCGTGAACACGACCGCTGGGTGATTTTGCCCCTGGGCTTGGACTTCCAGCTCATCCTGTATGACACCCACCAACTGGCCGAGGCCGGCGTTCCCCAGCCCACACCCGAGTGGACGTGGAACGATCTCAAGGAAGCCATCATCCACATCGGCCAGACCAAAGCCCGCTCCCGATCGGGAAGTGCGGCCTTTTTCATCCTGCGCTACATTACCCTGGCCAACTGGCTCCTCACGCAAATCCAACCCTATCGCGAAGTGGAAGGACGCTATGAGCCCCGTCTGAACGATCCGGACGTGTTGGCCGCCTTAAAGACACACCGGGATCTTCTCCCTTACCTGGGCCTCTCCACGAAAGAGCTGAACACCTCTCCTCCGGTGTGGGACCCGATCACCCCCTTGAGTACGGGCCGCGTGGCCATGGCCCTTGTCCCCTTCAGCCAACTCCCCTTTGCAGCCCCAATTCTGCAGGCCAATCCCCACATCGCGTATGCCCCCCTCCCCCAACCGGTGTGGGTGGGCGTGGACGGTCCCGGAGATGTACGTTTGGGCCCGGTTCTTGCCATGAGTCGGGGTAGCCAAGTGCAGCCCGAGGTGTGGCGCTGGTTTGTATTCCTCAGCCAACGCTTCGTGCCCGTAAACAAGGTGCCCACGAGGCGGGCGTTGTTATCTCGGATGAAAAGGCCCACTTTGCTCACGCCGGCACAACAGGAAACGTTGCTCGCTACGGTCACCCAGGGGTTGAGCCGTTGGGCCCAGGACCCTCACGCGGCAGCGCGGCACATCATAGGCCGTTACCTCGTGCAGTTGCTGGTGCAATTGGATGCAGGAGAGGGGGACGCAGACGCGATCCAACAACAGGCAGCCGCTGAGATATCTGCCCGGTACAAGCAGCCCAAGGAACCCGAGCCCTTCACCGTCGTGCCCCCCATCCCACCCGAGGACCTGGCCCGGAAGAAGCGGCTGCGGGTAATGCAAGAAGGACTGGCCTCGCCGGAAGCTCGTTCCTACGTCCAGGCCTTTGAAAGGGCACACCCGGAGTGGTGGGTTTCCTTTTGGCCCCGTGCGACCGACGCCGATGT
Organism: Anaerolineae bacterium; assembly: GCA_015489285.1. Classification (GTDB taxonomy): domain Bacteria; phylum Chloroflexota; class Anaerolineae; order JAADDB01; family JAADDB01; genus JAADDB01. The sequence goes on from WGAA01000060.1 coordinate 14,234, forward strand.
CATCGGCATCGAGGTCGCTCCTGATGCGCCTTTTGCCGCCGCGGGGGCGTTTCTCACACCGTTGATGTCGGTCGAGCACATCGACGAGGTGGCGCCCAACCTTCGGGAGGAGGACTTCTGGCCTCAGGCGCTGAGCCTTCCCTCCTGGCAGGGACGCTTACCCGGGTTACCCGTCGCCTTAAGCCCTACGTTGCTCTTCTACGCCCCCAACATATTTAGCCAATTGGAACTTCCGCCTCCCGATGCTTCGTGGTCGGTGCACGATGTGTGGAACGCGGCCGCCATAATCCACGAGAAAGCGCCTTACCTGATCCCGTATGTCCCCCAGGACGGCTACGAACTGGCCTTTGTCCTGGAGCAACAGGGCATCCCCCTCTTCTCCGATGCCCTTGTCCCCCAATTCACGGCTGCGCCCGTATTGCGGGCATTAGAGCAACTGCGCGCATGGGTGGGACCCGGGCCGCTCTTGCGGGGCTCGCGTTCGGCCGCGTTGCTGTTCATCTCCCGATACCCACCGACCGCGTATGTGTCGGTAGCGCTGTCACCGCGTCCCGGAACCCGTTGGCCGGTAAGCGTCACTCTCGCGGGCGTGAATCGTCGGAGCCCTCACCCCCGCATCGCCTGGGAGTGGGCCGCATTCACCGTGGAACACCCCGAACTCGTCGCCCGGGGACTCCCCGCCCTCCGCCGACCGGCCCAAAGCGAGAGCACCCGGGCCCGCCTCGGGGAAGGGTACTACGCCGCAGCCATGACCATGCTCCGGCGCGTGCCCCCAACACCCCTTACCGACGCCGACGTGTTGGAGGGGCTCGCTCTCTGGTGGTTCGACCGGACCCTGCGAACGGCCGGGCCGGAGGCGGACCTGGCCCAGGCGCTGGCGCCGGCCCAGGCCAAGGCCGAAGCCTTTCTCACCTGTACGGGGGGCAGGGCGGAGGACTGGGAGCACGTGCTCGCCTGCCTCCGCCAGGTGGACCCCACCCACCCTTTGGCGCGGACGGGGCCATAGGGTGCAATGGGCAACCCCCACCACGATAAAGGCGACACCAATATACTCTGACCAAACGTGCAAAACGATAAAATGCTCGTGTGAATTCCGGTAGGCGGGCTATTCCAGACTTCCGAAGTCTTGCAGACTTCGGAAGTCTGGACAGTATAGTTCAATTCATGGCGAGTTCTTGCGATATTCGTCCTAATACACAAAAACGAACAAATACCAGCTAATAGGGGAGGAGTGAACAATAATGAAGTACACACGCACATACCTGCTGCTTATTTTCGCCATATTAGCCGGCATAATATCATCGTGCGGCGAATCTCCTTCCCGCTCCCATCACATATATTTCGTCTCCACTATGCCTATAGAGGCATACGTCACAGAATTCTCGAACGACCATCCCGGTATACAGGTTCACGCGTACTATTCCTTCAGAATTAATGACGATAATTGGCCCAAACATTTTGACGCTGCCTTATTGCCGATAAAACCGCGTGACACCGCCCTTTTGATGGACTTATCTCCCTTTGTGGAATCGGACATTCATCGCGAGGACTTCCTCCCCGGTGCCCTCGAAGCAGCCTCTGCGGATGGGCGGATAACGGTGATTCCCGTCGACATGGATGTACTCACCCTTCTTGTCGACACCCGCCAACTCCAGGATGCTGGCGCTCCACTCCCTTCGCCCCATTGGACGTGGGACGACTTGCTGCAGATGGCGGTCACCGTTGGGAGACACAAGCGGGAACAAGGGGGCGGATTCGTGTTTTTCCGCCATGAGGAAACACGGCTCCTGTTCAACCTCCTATTTGAGCACACTCAGCCTTACACACGCCGAGATGGACGCTACGTTCCCCTGCTGGATGACCGGCAGACGAGGCAATACATCCAGCAACTGCGGCGAGTCATCCCTGATTTAACGAGCGCCCCCCATCTTCTTTCCGATGCGGACCCTATTCAACTCCTCCGTGAGCGCACCGTCGCCATGGCTATCGTCCCCTATCGCTACCTGAAGCAGCACGCCGAACAGCTGCAAGAAACACCCTACTTACTCTACACCGCCCTCCCCCAGCCTGACTATTCAGGGGACAACCTGCGAATTTACACCTCTCTGGCCATGAGTCGAGGGACGGCGGAACCGAGGATCGTGTGGACGTGGCTTCATTTCCTCAGCCGTCGCCTCCCGCCCGCGCCCGACTTTCTACCTGCTCGCCGTGCAGCGGCTTCAATTCCCCCATCCGCCGGGACACCCGCGGATACCCTCCCCATTCCGGACGACTTACTTCGCACCGTGCAGCAAGGAGAATCGAAGCGGCACGCCGTTCCCGATCCCGAGGCTCTCATCATCATCTACAACGGAATGCTGATACTTCTGCAGACTCCCGTACAAGACCAAAGTGAATTCGACGCACTTGTGACCGCAGTACAAACCCAAATTCGTCAAGAACTGTCCGATTGGTACGCCCGACGCTCCGCGTCCCCGGAAAACATTGCCGTGATCCCTTACACTTCTCCGGAAGAAGCCAAACACCGCACAAACACCCTCCGTGTGCACATCATGCCCCCACCGCCCGTGGATTTCACGACCTTCCGTCATGCCCTCAAGCCGTTCTTGCAGGAGCACCCCCAATGGGACGTACAATTCTGGTGGCTACGCTCACAGGCTGATGCCGTATCTCTCCCCTACAAGACCTGGTTTTTCACCCCCCTTTCCGCGAACTTCCTCACCGTGGAGCAAGTCGAGGAAGTCCGTGCCGGAATGCGTGAGGGAGACTTCTTCCCCCAAGCCGTGTCCCCATTCCGTTGGCAATCTCGCCTCCCCGGGTTGCCTGTGCTTCTCCGACCGCTTGTGCTCGCTTACGATGCGGATACGCTCCAACGATTAGGCGCTCCCCAACCCGATGGGCACTGGACCGTAGCCGACGTCTGGAACACTGCGAAGCAATTGAGCCCTCGAACGCCCTTTCCTCCCGCCTACGTGGCCCATAGCGGCTGGGAGTTTGCCTTCTTACTGGACCAATTGGGCATCCCGGTGTTCACGCCTGAGCTTCGCCCCCGCTTTACCGCGCCGGACGTCTTACACGCACTGGAAACCTTGCGGGGCATGACTCACGGGGGACCTCTCATCCAACCCGCAGGACGGAGCCTCTTCACGTTTACATTTTCCGACGTAATCCCATTACCTTCACCGCGCTTTACCCCCCTGGCCCCTCGCAAAAATAGCCGATGGCCGCTGGAGGTCCATTTCACCACGGTGAACCGCC
>WGAA01000061.1 GCA_015489285.1 Anaerolineae bacterium
CCATTTGGCTGGGCAATGGGGTGAAGCCGTTGTACAGGCGCGTGAAAGGGGGACCGTCCCCTTCCTGGTCGATGGCGATGAAGAGGGGAAGGTGAACGGCACTGGTGATGGGCACGTTGCCCGCGACCTCTTCCTGAAGGAAGGGAGGCAACGGACGCATGGCATCGGGCGCGTATTGGAGGCTCTCCTCCCGGGGGAGGATGTACCCGTAGGCCAGGGCCTGGAGACGGTTGGTCAGGGAGACGATTTGTGCCGGAGTATCCCTTTCGTTGTGGAAGTTATCATTGCTCGCCAGGAGGAGCACGCCGCCCACACGGTAGTGAGCGACGAGTTCGGCAATGGCGCTTTGTGGACCGGTGTCGTCCCCTTCGAAGGTGACAACGAACAGCTGCCCTATCTTGTCCGCTACGGACATGCGTTGCACCAGAGCAGCTGCCCGTTGCATGACGTTCGCGGGAATGTCCTCAGGCCCCTCCCCTTGAGCGTATCCCACGAAGGCGCTCAGGTGCCCCAAGAGCAATATGAGCAGAGCAATGTAACTCCCATACCTTCTCATGACAGCGCTTGGGTCCTCTCAGGTTCCGCCTTTGCTCAAAATCCCTGGAGTTTGCTGAGGTCGGCGATGCCATCGGGTAACGCGGCCACCCGTTGTACAAGGGCCAATCGGGCTTGACGCACCTGGGGATCTTCGGCCATCACCAGGATATCCGTGAAGAACCGGTTGATGGGCTCTTTGAGTTCCCGCAGGACCTCGACGAGGGTGGGGACTTCCGGATCTTGCTCTAAGCGTTCCTTTGCCCGACGCCACGCCTCGTACAGCTCCCGAGCTGCGGGTTCGGTCAGGTACCGTTCGTCCAGGGGATAGATTTCGTCGATGTTTCTGACGATGCGTTTGGCTCGGGCGTAAGCGACAAGGATGTCCTGCCAGTCGGGTTCCTGCACCGCGGCTTCCAGGGCAATGGCCGCACGGTAGGCTGCGTACGGGTCGTTGCCGCGCTCGGCGACGGCGGCTTCGACCACATCGTGGCGCAGGCCCTGGTCTCGCATCCACACTTTCAGTCGGTCCACGATGAACTGCCAGACCTCGTCGAGGGTGGCTTCGGTGACGGGGACCGGCTGTAGGCGGGCGGCTTCTTTCAGGTGTCGCCGCAGGTCAAAGGGAATACGACGGCCGATGAGGATGTGGACGAGGCCCAGTGCGGCCCGCCGTAAGCCGTATGGGTCGGCCGACCCGGTCGGTTTGAGCCCTACGGCAAAGAGACCGACGAGACTGTCCAGCCGGTCGGCAATGGCGAGGACGATGCCCGGTTTGGTCTGCGGGAGTTCATCCCCTGCGAAGCGGGGGAGGTAATGCTCGTAGATCGCCTGGGCAACGGGTTCCGGTTCCCCCCAATGGCGCGCGTATTCGCGTCCCATGATCCCCTGGAGGGAGGTGATCTCGATAACCATGCTGGTCGCTAAATCCGCTTTGCACAGGTGGGCGGCCCGCTCGGCCCAGGCCTTCTCTTCGACGGAAAGTCCGAGCGCGTCGGCGATTTTGGGGGTTAGGGCTTCCAGACGGTGGACTTTGTCCAACATGGACCCCAGTGCTTCCTGGAAGGTGAGGGTCCGCAACTTGGGCAGGAAGTCCTCTAGCGGGTGGCGCAGGTCTTGTTCCACAAAGTACTCCGCGTCCGCGTAACGGGCGCGCAACACGTCCTCATATCCCCGCCGCACCAAGGCCATGTCCTTGCGTTCACCGTTGGATACGGCAATGAAGTAGGGCAGCATTTCCCCGGTTTCCGGGTCTACGATGGGGAAGTAACGCTGGTGTTTCTTCATGACGGTGATGAGGACGTCCTTGGGGAGACGGAGGTATTTTTCTTCAAACCCTCCACGGATGGCTACGGGCCACTCCACCAGGTCGGTGACTTCTTCCAGGAGACGGTCATCTTCGGGCACGACTCCGCCCACGCCTTTGGCCAGCGCTTCGACTTGAGCCCAGATGCGGCGTCGCCGGAGAGGGCGATCTACGATGATGTAGTGCTTGGCCATGGTGGGGAGGTACTCCTCGGCCCGTTCGATCTCCACGGTGGGGGAGCCCAGGGGCCGCGGCCCCCGCGTCGTGCGTCCGCTGACCAGGTCCGCATAGGTGAAGGGGATGACCCGTTCACCGTGCAGGGCGAGGAGCCAGCGGATGGGACGACTGAAGGCGACGTCGGTGTGGTTCCAGCGCATGGCTTTGGTGAAGCGCAATCGGGCGATGAGGTCGGGTAGAGCCGCCTGGAGCACTTCGCCGGCATCCCGCCCCTCTTCCCGCTTGACGGCGACAACGTAGGATTTCTTGCCCTCGCTGCGTACTTGGAGGCTTTCGACCGGGACGCCCTGGCTGCGAGCGAAGCCTTCCGCCGCCTTTGTCGGACGCCCCTGGGCGTCGAAGGCGATGTGGGCCGGAGGGCCTTTGACTTCGACGACGCGGTCCTCTTGCCGTGGAGCGAGTTTGGTGACGTAGGCCACGATGCGACGAGGCGTGGCCGAAACTCGCAGGCCTTCGTACGAGAGGCGCAGTTGTTCGAGAAGCTGGGGGACGGCCTGCGACCATTGTTCGATGGCCGCGCGCACGTCTTGCGGGGGGAGTTCTTCCGTCCCCACTTCGATGACAAAGTCGGCGGGCTGCTCCAACGCGGGCCCCAGCGGCGGTACCTCAGGCGATTCCCTTGGGGGAAGTAGTCGGAGCCAGGGGAATCCGGCCTCTTCCCGTTGTTTGACGTAGAGTTCACCCACCTGGCGGGCGAGGTCACGCATACGGGCGAAGTAACTGGCCCGTTCTGTCACGCCTATGGCCCCGCGTGCGTCCAGCACGTTGAAGGTGTGGGAGCATCGCAGGATGTAATCGTGAGCCGGCATGACGAGCCCGGCCGCAATGGCCGCTTTAGCTTCTTCCTCGAAGAGTCGGTACATTTCCCGTAAACGGTCGATGTCCGCTATTTCGAAGTTGTACTTGCAGTGGTCGATTTCCGCCTGAAGGAGGATGTCGCCATAGGTGTGGACGCCATCCCAGTCGATATCCCACACGCGGCGCACCCTTTGCAGGAACATGACGATGCGTTCCAGACCGTAGGTGATTTCCACGGCAGGGGGGTGGAGTTCCTGGCTACAGGCCTGCTGGAAGTAGGTGAATTGGGTGATCTCCAACCCGTCTAGCCACACTTCCCAGCCCAATCCCCATGCCCCCAAGGCAGGAGATTCCCAGTTATCCTCGACGAAACGGATGTCGTGTTCCGCGGGGTCAATGCCGATGGCTTCAAGGCTTTGAAGGTATATCTCTTGGGGGTTACCGGGGTCGGGTTTGAGGATGACCTGGTATTGGGTGTGCATTTGCATGCGATTGGGATTTTCCCCGTAGCGACCGTCATCGGGACGGTAAGAGGGTTCCACATACCCCACGTTCCAGGGTTCCGGACCCAGGACGCGTAAGACGGTGGCGGGGTTCATGGTGCCGGCCCCGACCTTTTCACTGTATGGCTGCCAAAGGAGGGCTCCTTGGGATTTCCAAAATTCGTGCAGTCGTTGAATGACATCTTGAAATGTGGGCGGCTTTTGGGTCTTCATTCCCCTTCCTCCAGGTTATCCCGGGAACGGTTCGTCTGTCCGGGAGTATGGCGTGCGCACCGCACCCGGTATTATATCACATCCGGCTTCGAATAC
>WGAA01000062.1 GCA_015489285.1 Anaerolineae bacterium
AGCATGATGCACCCGTAGGTGATGGGGCGGCCCACCCACCCGGACCACACTTTGACCCCTGTGCGCGCGTTCCAGGGAAGACCGTGGATGCCGTTCTCCGTGCCGCCGGCCCAATAGATGCCCAACCAGTAGGGCATGTAGATATTCCACGCTCCCCCGTAAGCCACGGGCAACTTCCGCTGCACGTGGAACGTCCCGTAACGGGTGGGATATCCCGGTCTTCCGGTGGAGCACCGCCAGTTGTAGAGGAGGATATCCCCCTGGTAGAGGAAACAGCGTTGGCTGGACACGTGGACGACGAATTTCAACCCATATGAGGTCACCGGCCCCACCGCCCCCCGGCGCGGGATGACCAATCGCTGTCCCACGTAGATGAGGGAGGGGTTGGTCAGGCGGTTGGCCCGGATGAGCGCACTCAACGAGACGCCGAAGCGGGCCGCGATGTGGCTCAGGGTGTCCCCCGGTTGGACCACGTAAATTCGGCCCGAGGGTGTTGGGCGCGAGGGAGCGGCCGTGCCCCGCGCGGGGATGCGCAACCGCTGGCCGATGTAGACGAAGCTGTGGACGGTCAAACCGTTGGCCTGGGCCAGCGCGCGGAGGGACACACCGAAGCGGGCCGCGATGCCGCTCAACGTATCCCCTGCCTTGACCACATACACCCGATACCCCGAGCTTCCCTGCTGGTCCGGGATGAGGAGGCGCTGTCCCACGTAGACGAAACTCCGGGGGGAAATGCCGTTAGCCCGGGCGATCGCGTACGGGGACACACCAAACCGGCGGGCGATACCCCACAACGTATCCCCCGGCTGCACCACGTACACCGTCCCCGACGTCGCCAGCGCGACCAGGGGAAACAAGAGGACGAAGACCAACACCCACCCGATAACGCGACCTCGGCGCATGATCCCACTCCCTTCTCAAAAACTTTCATCGACGGCTCTATACATTATAGACGGATAACAAAACGAAGGGTAACGAGTGACGAGTGACGTAACGAGTCACGAGTAACGAGTAACCGGATGGCGCGGGAAGACAACGATTAACGATTGACGATTAACGATTAAAGGACTGGCGCGAAGACAAGATTGGCCCTACAGCGCCAACGTCAGTAACGAGTAACGGAGTAACAAGTAATTGGTTGGCGCGGACACAAGGTTATCGCCACAAAGCCGAGCTTGTCTCCAAGTTACGCATTACGCATCACGCATCACGTCATCACGTCAAGACGCGCCTGCAGCGCCGACTCCCCCCAGCGCCTGACGCATGACGCCTGACGCATGACGTTACAGGTTCAGGTTCAGCGCCGTGCGAACCCCGGCCCAGACTTCCGAAGTCTGCGAGACTTCGGAAGTCTGGGCCGGGGGCTCCCTTTAGGCCGCTTCCAGCGGTCTTCCCCCCGATGTAGCACGGGGTCTTCAGCCCCGTGCGTGCTAGCGTGCATACAAGGTTGACCCTACAACGCCAATCCGCCCCCCAAATTACGCATTACGCATCACGAATTACGAATATGCCGCCGAGCTCCATCCTAACGCGCCGACCTCCCCCCCTGCGCCTGACGCCTGACGGATGACGAATGACGTTTGACGGGAACCCCGAATTAGTCTACACTCCCTTTAAGCGATGGCCATTCCTACATCCCACGCAACCATGTCAAAAGTGGAGAAACACGCATAAAGAGGAGAATCCACCATGACCGACGCATTGCCGCTCCTCCGCCTACGTGCCCAACCCCAGGGAGACCGACGCGTGCAACTCCTCGTCGAGTGGGCATCCCCCACCGAACAGACCGGAGGCACATGCGCGCCCGCCACCCTGGACCCGGGAACCGGAACCCGTATCGACCTGGGCGTCCTGTGCGCGCCCACCCCCGTCACCTGGCGAGAGCACCGCACCATGGACCTGGGAACCTACGAATACCCTGAAGGGGACACCTTCGTCGCCCTTCTCCGGTGGGGAGAACACCCAATCCGCACCGAAGTGCGCCCCGGTCTCCCCTCCAAACCCGAACCCCGGCCGCTCCCCCACGTCTCCCTCCTGGACACCCTGGTGGACGAAGATGACCCCACGCGGGTCCACGTGCGCGTCACCGTGCAGAACCTCGCCGCGGGACAGCGTGTTCGTCTGGACGGGGGAGCAGGACAAATCTACCTGCTCATCGGCGAAGGTCTCCCCGAACAGAGCGCGGAATGGACCCTGACCTACCCCAAAGGGGGAACCTACACCATCGTCCTCGACGCGCTCGATGCCCAGGGATTCTTCCTGGGCACCCTCAAAGAAGTCCCCTTCACCCTGGAACTCTCCACCGAACCCACCCCGGAAGAGGGGGAAACCGAAGCGCCGGCCCTTTCCCCCCGGGCTCGGGTCGCGCTGGAAGAAACCCGTCTCGCCCGGGCCCAACGACCCGCCTGGCTCCCCTTCCGTTACGCCCGTCCCATGTGGTACGGCGTGCGCACCTACGTCGCACCCGGAGGGGGACGAGTATCCCGCATCGTCGGTCTGGGCACCTACTTCTCCATCCGAGCCGAAACCCTGGTCAACGGACACGTGTGGTACAAAACCGCGGGCAACGACTGGGTCCCTGCCAGCTCCGTCGTCCTCCTGCACCCTTCCGACCTGCGGGGCGTGAAACTGGGATCTACCGCACCCCCACCGCCGCCGCCGCCGCCACCACCGCCCTCGGAAACGCCGAAACACCACGGCATCGTCACCGCGTACGTCCTCAACGTGCGGGCCCGTCCCGGCGTCCGCCCCGACAACCCGCCCATCGACCGCCTGCGTCGGGGCACCCGGGTCGCCATCTACGAGGACACCACCTACAACGGGGAAGTGTGGTACCGCATCGGCACCAATCGCTGGGTGCACAGCGGCTGGGTTCGCATCGTTGACGATACCTCCGAACAGCCCTTGAGGGAAGGCATCGTCACCGCGTACATCCTCAACGTGCGGGCCCGTCCCGGCGTCCGCCCCGACAACCCGCCCATCGACCGCCTGCGTCGGGGAGCTCACGTCACCATCTACGAGGACACCGTCTACAACGGAGAAGTCTGGTACCGCATCGGCATCCATCGCTGGGTCCACGGCGCGTGGGTTCGCGTGATTCGTCCCCGCACCGCCCCGCGCGAGGGGACAGGGGAAGAACCGGCCGAGGCGGCCAGGGAAACCCTGTGGCAACTCCCCGTGGGCTGGATCGTCGCCCCCGTCCTCAACGTGCGGGCTCGTCCCGGCGTCTACCGGGACAACCCACCCGTCGACCAGGTCCACTACAAGGACCGGTTTCACATCCTGGAAGAGCGGATTGTCCAGGGGGCTCCCTGGTATCGCATCGGCGAGGACCGATGGGTCTACGGCGGTTGGGTGGGAGTTGCCCGGTTCAAGCCGCGACCGGCCCTCATCCGGCCCGATGAGTACTGGGTCGGCGTGAGCCTGCGCGAACAAACCCTCGTCGCCTACGAGGGAGACCGTCCCGTGTATGCCGCGCTGGTTGCCACCGGCCTGCCCCAAACCCCCACCGTTCAAGGCATCTTCCGCACCTGGCTCCGCCTCAAGTGGGGCAAAATGTCCGGCGGCAGCTACGCCACCGGGGGCTACTACTACCTGGAAGACGTCACCTGGACCATGTACTTCTACCGGGGGTACTCCCTGCACACCGCGTACTGGCACGACGCGTTCGGTCGCCCGCGCAGTCACGGCTGCGTCAACATGAGCCCTTACGACGCCTGGTGGGTCTTCCAGTGGAGCGCTGCCGGAGGCGACCACAGCCCCGCCGTTTACGTATATTGGGCATGAGGATGTTCGGAAATGCATGGGGCCTTACGTACGGGGCTAAAATCCTCATGCTACATCTAAGGGAAGGCCACCGGAAGCGGCCTAACGGGAACCCCCGGCCAAGACTTCCGAAGTCTGCGAGCCTTCGGGAGTCTTGATGGGCCCCGGCCTGCCGGGTTCGCACGGCGCTGAACCGCCGTGCCCACTAAAGCGAAGGCCCTCCGGGCTTTCCCACGTGAGGCCTATAGGTAACGAGTCACGAGTAACGAGTAATCGGCTGGCGTGGGAAGACAACGATTAACGATGGCTCCCCTGAAAAAAGGTAGTATGAGACTCGACGACTCCCTACATGTAGTGCTAAATGGCCTCCAAGGCACTATATGTAGTGGTATTCACCTCCGCAAATTGAGTTTTTTCAGTAGAGCCAACGATTGACGATTAACGATTAAAGGGATGGCGTGGGGACGGGGTTGACCTAACGCTACATCGTGAGTAACGAGTAACGGAGTAACAAGTAAACAAGTAATTGGTTGGCGCGGACACAAGGTTATCGCCACAAAGCCGAGCTTGTCTCCAAGTTACGCATTACGCATCACGAATCACGTCATCACGTCAAGATGCGCCT
>WGAA01000063.1 GCA_015489285.1 Anaerolineae bacterium
CCATCGTGCCCACGCCGATGACCGCGGCGTTCAATCTCGGTTCCTCCCAAGTGTCACGCGTGCGACGGTTGTTCATCGTTCCCCCGTTCGAAGCTCCCGGCGGTTACACCACCACGGTATATGTCGACCCCTCACGGCCTTTGCGGATTTCAATGCGGACGGGGAAGGCGGCCTTGAGCTCCTCGATGTGGGTGATGACGACGATGAGGTCGAAATCCTCACGAATGGCGTTGATCGCGTCGACGAGCCGCATACGGCCCTCGCTGTCCTGGCTCCCGAAGCCCTCGTCGATGAAGAGGCTGCGCAGGCTGGCCCCCGCGCGCCGGGCCAGGAGCTTGCTCAGGGCCACGCGGAGCGCGAAGTTGATGCGGAAGGCTTCGCCCCCCGAGTAGAGCTCGTAAGGGCGCACACCGACCTCGTCCGCAATTTCGATGTCCAGCGTCTCCGCCGTTCCCCCCGTCTTCTTCTCCTTCTGGGTGATGAGCCGGACGCTCATCCGCCCGTTGGTCATGCGGTTCAGGAGTTCGTTGGTCTTTTCCTCGATCTCCGGGATGGCCGCTTCGATGATCATGGCCTGGATGCCGTTCTTGCCGAAGGCCTGGGCCAATTGATAGTAGATGCTCCGGGCCTCCTCTTCCTTGCGCAGCTCTCGGCGCAGGGTCTCCAGGCGTTTCTTCTGCTCCGCGATGGCGGCCAGGCTCTGGCGCAGCCCCCCCACCTGGGCCCGCAAGGTGCGTTCCCGGAAGCTCAGGTCGTCGACGAGCGCGACCTGGGCGCGCAATTCCCGCTCCAGGTCGGGCAGCGCGGCCACCTCCTCCACCAGACGCCGGAGCAGCTCTTCCTCCTCCCGCCGGCGGGCCTCCCACTGGGTTCGCTGCTCCTCCAGGTGACGCAGGCGTTCCCTCGCCTTCTCCAGCCGGGTTCGGGCCTCCTGGAGGGCCTGGTACGCGTCCTCCGCGTCGGCCAGGGACTCCAGACGTTCCCGGACGGCCGCGTGCGCGTCCGCGTCGTAGCCCAGCTCGGCCAGCTGGGCCCGGAGGGCCTGAAGGCGCCGGTGGAGTTCAGGGGCAAACGCGCCCTCCTCCAGGGATCGCTCCACACGGGCCAGATCGGCCTCCACCGCCTGGAGATGGGTTATCGCGTCCTGGGCCCGCTGTACCCGGGCCTCGGCCTGGGCATGGGCCCGCTGCCACTGCTCCCGGCCGCGGCGTGTCTGTTCCAGCCGCCGGATCTCCTGTTCCTGCTCGCGATAGGCCCGGAGCAACGTGTTCACCCGCTCCTGGAGAGCCTGGAGCCTCCCCTCCTTCTCCTGCAGTTCCGCGCGCAACTGCTCCAGGAGCCGGTCCAGGTGGGATTCGGTGAGGGGTTGCCCGCACAAGGGACATGTGGCCGCCCCGCGCGCGTTCTCCAGGCGCGCGATGCGCTCCTTGAGCTCGCCGATTTCCTGCTCCAGGTGCCTTATCGTGTTACGGGTCTCCGTGCCCTCGTCACGAATGGCGTTCAGCCGCTCCCGTGCCTCCTGGATGGTTTCCTCCAGGGTATCGAAGCGGGCCAGGTGTTCCGTGGCCTCCTCCAGGGCCCGGCGAGCCTCGTCCAAATCCGCGGCCTGGGCGGTCAACTCCTGCCGTTGCTGTTGAAGGCGGGAACGCTCCCGTTCCACCTCCAGGCGGGCCCGATTCCACGCCTCCTGGGCCTGACTCAAGTCCTGTTGGAGGGTGACCTGTTTCTGGAGGAGGGCGTTGAAGGCCTCGTTTTGGGCCCGGGCCTCCTGGAGGGTCTGATAGCGCCGTCGGATCGCGTCTGCCTGGGCCAGGTATGCCTCGGCCTCCTCGATCTGGCGCCTCAGTTCGGCCTGTTCCGCCTCCAGCCGACGCAGCTCCTTCTCCCACTGGCGGACCCGTGCCTGTTGCTGCTCCACATCCCGTTTCCGCCGTTTCAGGTGGTCCACCTGACTTTGGAGCTCCCGTTCCCGTGCTTCCGCGGCCCGGCGTTCCCCTTCCAGGCGGGCCAGTTCTTGTTCCTTCTCGGCCAGCTCCTTGCGGATGGCCTCCTCCCGGGCGATCTCCTCTTCGATGCTCTGGATTCGGCCCTGAATGGTGGCGATGCGGTTCTCGGCCGCGCGGGCCTCCTCCTTTGCCCGCTTTTCCAGCTCCTCGTACCTGTCCAGCCGGAGGATCTCCGCGAGGATGCGCTTGCGTTCCCCCGGGGACTTGTTCGTGAACTCGTCGGCGTGGCCCTGCTTCAGGTAGGCCGAGTTGATGAAGGTCTCGTAGTCCAGTTTCACCACGTCGATGATGCGCCGTTGAGTGGCCCGCATGGAAGGCGCGGTCAGGGGGCGCCATTGGGCGTGGACATCGTCCCAGACGAAGAATTCCAGCGCGCCGTGTCCCCGTTTCCCCCGGCGGACCCGCTCCCGGCGAACCCGGTACCGTTGTCCCTCCAGCTCGAACTCCAGGTCCACGAGCATGTGCGTCCGCCCGTGGCGAATGAGGTCATCGTCCGACTTGGCCCGGGAGCGCCCCCACAGGGCCCATGTGATGGCGTCCAGCAGTGCGCTCTTCCCGTGTCCGTTGGGCCCGGAAAGACACACCACGTCCATCCCCTCGAAACTGAGGGGCGGAATCCCTTCGCCGTAGGACATGAAGTTCTTCAGTTCGAGACGCAGTGGGCGCATGGTCTTCCTGCTTCCTGCTCCGTTTACCGGGAGGATGTGGGCGCTTCGGGTTTGTCGTAGAGTCCCTTCCAGGCGTTGATGCGGATTTTGATGACCTCCAGGAGCATGTCGATGGCGTCCCGGATGGGGTTGATGCGGCTGTTCGCCTTGTAATACCAGTTGATGGGCACTTCGACCAGGCGATAGCCCCGTTTGCGCGCGATGTACAGGACTTCCACGTCGAAACTCCACCCGTCCATGGTCTGGTAGGGGAAGATATCCAGGGCGACATCCCGTTTGAAGCACTTGAAGCCACACTGGGTGTCGTGGATGCCGGGGACGGCGAGGAGACGGACGATGAGGTTGAAGATGCGGCCCTCCAGGTGGCGGTAGAAGGGCTCGTCGTATCGCCGCGCGCCCGGGACTTCCCGGGAGGCAATGGCAATGTCGTAGTCGTCCAGGGTGGGAGGGAGGAACTTGTTGACCTCCTCGATGGGCATGGAAAGGTCCGCGTCGCAGATGAAGAGGTAGTCCCCGCGCGCGTTGAGGACGCCGGTCTTCACGGCCGCGCCCTTGCCCTTGCGACTGTGCATGACCCGGACGTAGGGATGGGTGGCCGCGAAGGTTTCGGCGACTTCACTCGTCCGGTCCGTGCTGCCGTTTTCCACTACGATGACTTCGTAGGTGTAGCTCTGTTGGCGCAGGAAGCGGTCGACCTCTTCCAGCGTCTGGGGAAGCCGTTGTTCCTCGTTGTACGCGGGAATGATGATGGAGAGGAAGACGCGGTCCTCCTCACCCTGTGCCTTTTCCGGACGTGTGTCCCTTGTGTTCATGGATCCTCCGGGTTGAAAGCATGTGAACCGGAAGGGGGGACGGGAAACCCGGCCCCGCCGCCCGATTCAGCGTGCCAATGTCCCTATTATAGCCCCGATGAGGGTGGCAATGAAATTGACCGTGTCGTTGGTCATCCAGGACCACCCCCGCAGGGGACGGGTCGGCGTACCGCAACGGTGGACCTGTCGCTCCGTTTCCTTCTCACAGTGGGGACACCAGTACACCCGCTGGACGGTGGCCCCCAGCAGGCTGTCGACCAGGCTACCCACCGTCCCCCCAAGGCCTCCGATGAGGAGGGGAGACAGGGGATCCGTGGGGATCCCGCTCATCCTCCCCAGGAGAAGGGCCATCCCCCCGATCCACAGACCCCCCAGCAGCGCGGCGAGGAGTCCCAGGGGGGAGACGGCCCCCGAGGTGCCCGCGGGAACGAGCCGTCCGTTGGTGATGAGGCGCGGGGTGGCGACGAGACCGCCGATCTCGGTGGCCCACGTGTCGGCCGTGGCCGCGGCCAGCGCGCCGATGACGAGATGACGCGCGGTCGCGGGGGCGATCCATCCCGCGCATCCGGCGACGAGGGCCAGGGTGACGAGGGCCCCGTTGGCGATGACCTGGGCCGCGTCCCGCGCCTCCCCCTTGGCGTACTCCGCGTTCAGGGGCGCCTTACGGGTCCTCCCGAGGAAGGAGAGGACACTGGAGGGGAGGAAGAAGGCGAGGAGCATGAGGGTACCCCACCATCCCCCACAGGCGAAGACGAGGGTGCCGATGCCCCAGGCCGTGAACGCTCCCGAGGCCCGCAGGGCGCGCACTTTGTACGCGGCCCCCGCGACGATGAGGGCGATGACCGCGGCTTCGACCCATCCTCCCCCGCTCATGACCCCGTCCACAGGTGGATGAGAAGGACGGCCAGCAGCATGGCTCCCGCCCCCCACAGGGTTAGGGCCAGCACCCGCTCCCGACGGTAAAGCCGGGCGCCCAGGAGCCAATCGCCACCCAGGATGAGGGTGGCGACCCGGGCGGTGCGGTGCACGGGGGCGATGGCAGGACGGGCCGCGACTTCACCCCAGAGGAGCAGGAGGAGGAGCAGGCCCGCGGCGAGGAAGGCGAGCGCGGGCGAATCCTGCCAGAAGCGCGCCCGGAGCCAGCGGGGGTAGACGCGCCCCTCCGAGAGCAGCCGGGTGGGCCCCAGACGCCGACGTCGGTTCAGCGCCTCCACCAGCGCCCTCCCCTCCCTCGGGGAGATGCCCAGACAGGCCTGGGGACCGCAGAGGTACCAGGCCCGTTCCGGGGGAAGGGTGGAGTACAGGTGGAGCCGTTTGTCCCCCCACTGCCAGGTACCCACATAGCGGGCGGGCCAATCCCACCACCTTCCCCGGACCGGCACGGGCAGCCCGGGTTCGTGAACCGTGTCCATCGCGGTCATGGGGAAGACGAAGGTGCTCCAGCCCCACCGGACGTACAACCCGTTGCGGTCGACCCAATAGGTCAGGCGGGAGAGGGCCCACAGGCGGTAGGTGAAGAGGACCCAGGCGAGGAAGAGGAGGCCCCACAGGAGTCCCAGGCCGTACGTGGTCAGGTCGAAGGGGCGGGTGAGGAGGAGGCGCGCCCCGAGGAGGAGACCCAACCCCCACAGGAGGGCCAGGACGCCCAGTGTATTGCGCTTTGGAAGGGGGGCGGCTTCAAACGTCCTCACCGGTGTCATTCCAAGCCCAACCACGCAGGGTGTCCAGGAACGCGTGATAGGTCATGTCCATGTGGATAGGGGTGACCGAGACCTTGCCCTCGTGGAGGGCACCGATGTCCGTCCCCGGTTCGGGGACCCCGGTCGGGGGATCCCCGCCGATCCAGTAGTACGGACGTCCTCGGGGGTCGAGGCGCTTGATGAGGACATCCCGGTACACCCGGCGTCCCAGGCGGGTTACCACGATTTCAGGGGGGATGCGGGCCGGCCGCGCGGGGACGTTGACGTTGAGGAAGGTGTCCGGGGGAAGGCCGTGCTCCAGCACGAGCCGTACCACGCGCCGCGCGATGTCACGGGCCACATCGAAGGTGAGTTCGACCCCCTCCACATACTCCTGGGAGACCGCGATGGAGGGGATGCCGTTGATGACGCCTTCCATCGCGCCGGCCACGGTTCCCGAGTAGGTGATGTCGTAGCCCAGGTTGACGCCCGCGTTGATGCCGGAGACGACCAGGTCGATGGGCCCGTCGACCACGCCCAGGACGGCGAGGGCAACACAGTCCGAGGGGGCGCCGTTGGTCGCCAGTGCGGGGGTGCCGTCGGCCAGCGTGACCTCCTCCACCCGCAGGGGCTTGTGCATGGTCTTGGTATGCCCTGCGGCGGACCAGTTCCTGTCCGGTGCGAGGACGACCACTTCGCCCAGGGGGGCAACCGCGTCCTTCAGGGCCAGGAGGCCGGGTGCGGTTACCCCATCATCGTTGGTCAGTAAGATGCGCGTCATCTCCCCTGTCCTTCTCCTGCCGGTCTGAATGAATCATACCCATAACCGAGGGGGAGACAAACTGGGAGGGGGACATGGGCCGCGTCGAGGGGAGAGGATACAGGAAGGCCGGGACGGAGATGTCCCGGCCGGGGTTTCGTTCGAGTAGGGCGGGTGGGACTCGAACCCACACGGGGGGAACCCCAGAGGATTTTAAGTCCCCTGCGTCTGCCAGTTCCGCCACCGCCCCTTGTGCCCTTCAATTATACGCCATCCACCGGAGGAGGGGAAATTGAGTGTATCGTTGCGGAATTCCGAAGGAGGGCATTCCGAGTAACGAGTGACGAGTAACGAGTAAAAAGACAACGATTAACGATTGACAAGTAACGATTAAAGGGCTGGCGCAAGGACAAGGTTGACCCTATCGCGCCAACGTCAGTAA
>WGAA01000064.1 GCA_015489285.1 Anaerolineae bacterium
CTCACTCCCGTCCCTGACAACCTGGCCGTGGAGATACGGGGTCTCGTCCACTATTACATGCGCGGCACGCCCCTCGAAGTGGCGGCCCTCAAAGGCCTGGACTTCGACACGGGCCTCGGCGAACAGGTGGCCATTCTGGGACACACGGGGAGCGGTAAAAGTACCCTCATCCAGCACCTGAACGCCCTCCTTCGCCCCCACAAGGGCCGCGTGCGGGTCCTGGAATACGACCTGGGGCAACCGGACGTGGACGTGCGCCTGTTGCGGCGGCGGGTTGGCCTGGTCTTCCAGTTCCCGGAAGCCCAACTCTTCGAGAAGTACGTGGGCGACGACGTCGCCTTTGGCCCCCGGCAGCTGGGCCTCTCGCGTGAGGAGGTGCGCGAGCGTGTCCGGGACGCGATGAACGCGGTGGGGTTGGATTTCGAAACGTATAAGGACCGGTACATCTTCTCTCTGAGCGGTGGCGAGAAGCGGCGTGTGGCCCTGGCCGGTATCCTCGCCCTCCGCCCCGAAGTCCTCGTGCTGGACGAGCCCACGGCCGGCCTGGACCCCCAGGGGCGCCGCCAGATATTGAAGCTCATCCGGGAGCTCAAGCGGGCCTGGGACCTGACGCTCATCCTCGTCTCCCACAACATGGACGAGGTCGCGGAGTTGGCCGACCGGGGGTTCATCATCGCGGATGGACGCACCATCACGTCGGGAACGCCCCGGGACCTCTTCAGTCGCCCCCAGATCCTGTACGACTTGAGCCTGGGCATCCCCCAAGTCACCCAGATCATGCACGCATTGGCCGATACAGGTGTACCCGTTCGACGGGATTGTTTGACGCTGGACGAAGCCGAGGAAGAGATCGGGCGGGTATTGCAGGAACATCAGATCCAAGCATAAGAGCGGCCAAAGGAGCAGGATATGGAGGAGTTCGAACTCTTACGCTACATAACCATTGGCCAGTATTTGCCTCTCAACTCCCCTATCCACCGGATGGACCCCCGGTTCAAACTGGTGGCTTTCACCGTGCTCGTCGCCGCGGTCACGTTCACGGCCACCTACGCGGGCAACGCCGTGCTCCTCCTTGTCATGTTGGGGCTGCTCTTCATCGCCCGTGTCCCCGTTGGGTACGCGTTGAGCGGCTTACGTCCGGCCTTACCCTTCCTCCTGTTTCTCATGGCCATGCAGATCGCCTTTTACACGGAGGGGTTCGCGGGCAGCGCTGTGGGGAGCTGTCGGGCCCTGTTCGACTGGTGGTTCATCCACGCGAGCACCTGTAGCATCAAACTGGCCCTGGTGTCCGCGGCGCGCTTCATCGAGCTCCTCATGTTGACCAGCCTCCTGACCCTGACGACGACTACGACCGAGCTCACCCACGGCATTGAGCGGCTTTTCTCTCCCTTTCAGAAGTGGTTCAACTTTCCGGCCCACGAGCTGGCCCTGATTATCACCATCGCCCTGCGTTTCGTGCCCACCTTCGCCGAGGAGCTGGAGCGCATCATGAAGGCTCAGGTCTCGCGGGGCGCGGATCTGGGGCAGCGGGGGCGGTTCAAGTTCATCGAGCAGACGAAGGCCATTCTGCCCGTTCTCGTTCCTTTGTTCATGAACGCGTTTCGTCGGGCCGAAGACCTTATTTTGGCCATGGAGGCCCGTTGTTACGTGGGAGGACGCGGACGCACGCACTACACCGAGTTGCACAGCTCGCGCGGGGATTACCTGGCTCTCATCGCGGCGTTCCTGTTAGCCGCCCTCGTCCTTCTCATCCCCTGGCCGTGGTAACGGCCCTGTTGTCCTGTATCCCAAACACACGAGGTGGAATCCATGCTTAGCGAACTGGAAAAGCGAGTGTTGGACCACGTGGACGAGGACCTGGTCGTCCGCTGGACCCAGGAATTGGTCCGCTTCGACACCGTTCCCCGTCCGGGGAAGGAACATGTGGAGACTCCGGCAGCCCGCTGGATTGAGGAACGCTGTCGGGAGATGGGCCTGGAAACCCATTTCGAATGGGCCGCCCCGGGCCGCCCCAACGTGATCGCCCTGTTGCACGGTCGTGAGGGAGGGCGTCGTCTGATGTTCGAAGGCCATACCGATGTGGTGACCGAGGGGGATAGGGACGCGTGGACGTATGACCCCTTTGGCGCGGAGATCGTGGATGGCCGCATTTACGGCCGAGGTGCCAATGACATGAAAGGGGGCCTGGCCGCCGCGATGACGGCCATCAAGGCCATCGTGGACAGCGGCGTTCAGCTCAAAGGGGATATTCTCCTGGGAGCCCTCGCGGACGAAGAGGGGTTGATGTTGGGCGTCAAGGATTTCGTGCGCCGCGGGTGGGCCGACACGGTAAGCGCAGCCATCATCTGCGAGCCGGAGGACAACCGATTGTGCATCGCCCAGAAGGGGGTCATGTGGACGGACCTGACGGTCAAGGGCATTATGGCCCACGGCGCCATGCCCTACACAGGGGTCAACCCCATTACCTACCTCTCCCGTTTCATTGCCCGGGTGTACGAGCTGGAGAAGGAATACGTGGAACGGTACGGCTCCCACGAATTCCTGGGGACCCCGAGTTTGAGCCCCACTCGATTCCACGCCCCTCTGGACGAGCACGGGACCAACAACGTGATCCCGGAGACGGCTCGGGCCGTCCTCGACATCCGCATGATCCCGGGACAGGACGTGGAGACCACGTTGCAGGACCTGCAAGGCATCATCGCCGAACTTCAGGCCGAGGAGCCGCGAGTGCAATTCCGGGTGGACATCATCGATGCCCGGCCACCCACGGACACCCCACGCGATGAGCCCATCGTGCAAGCGCTGGCCGAGGCCACCCGCGATGTCGCGGGCCGGGAACCCGTGTACGGTGGTGTCCCCGGCACGACCGACGGGACGATCCTGGCCACCCAGGCCGGTGTTCCCATCGTCACCTGCGGCCCCGGCGACATCTACATCCCCCACCACGTGGACGAGTACATCGACATCGACGACCTCATCGAGGCGACCAAGCTGTACGTCGTCGCAGCCTTACGCTATCTGGGGGTAGCCGATGAGGGGTAGAGGGAAGAACGACACCATCACCGCCGTTCCCAACCTCCTGGTCGGTCATTACACGGACGTGGAGCGGGCCACCGGGTGTACGGTGGTGCTCACGCCCCAGGGCGCGAGGGCCGGTGTGGACGTGCGCGGGTTTGCCCCCGGAACCCGGGAGACCGACGCGCTGCGGCCGGAAAAGTTGGTCCAGGAGGTTCACGGCGTGTTGATTACCGGCGGGTCGGCCTTTGGCCTTGCCGCGGCCGATGGGGTCATGCGCTGGTTGGCCGAGCACGATTACGGATTCGACACGGGGTTCGGCCGGGTCCCCATCGTGCCCGCTGCGGTCCTTTTCGACCTGATGATCGGCGACCCGCGCGCGTATCCCGATGCGGACGCGGGGTATCAGGCCTGCGAAGCGGCAAGTGATGCGCCCGTCCCTATGGGCAACGTGGGCGCGGGCACGGGCGCAACGGTGGGGAAGATCCTGGGACCCCGGTACGCGATGAAGGGCGGGCTGGGGAGTGCCCGGGTGAAAATAGGGGGCGGGGTGACGGTGGGCGCGCTCGTGGCGGTCAACGCCCTGGGGGATGTGGTCGATCCCCGCACGGGAGAGATTCTGGCGGGCGCGCGCAAGCCCCTCGTCGGTGGGTTCGTGAACACGGCCCAGCTGTTGCAAGGTCAGTTGGGGCAGACCATCCTGAACGTGGTAGGGGGGAACACGACGCTGGCCGTCGTGGCCACCGACGCGTATTTGACCAAAACCCAGTTGACGGCCCTGGCGAGCATGGCCCATGACGGCCTGGCTCGCGCCATTCGTCCCGTGCACACCATGTTGGACGGGGATACCATCTTCGCGCTCTCCACCGGTGATCGCAAGGCCGATCCGACGGCTGTCGGCGCGGCCGCGGTGGAGGCCCTGGCCGAGGCGGTGGTGCGGGCCGTGCGCGCGGCAACGCCGCTGCACGGTTTTCCCGCCGCGGAGTAATTCCTTTCATCCCCCCCGATCGCGGCGACGTCGCCCCGGTCGGCTTCATTCCCATCATCCAAATTCGTGTAGGCACACCAGGAGGGTATCATGGAACAATCTGTCCTCTCCATTCGCAAGATCGTCATCACCGGTATCCTGGCGGCTATCGCCATCCTCTTGGGGGTAACCCGCCTCGGGTTTATCCCTGTACCCAACGTGTCCGGTCACGCGACCATCATGCACGTACCGGCCATTTTGGGCGGGGTGATGGAAGGACCGGTCGTGGGGGCCCTTATCGGCACCATTTTCGGCCTGTTCAGCTTCCTTCAGGCGTCCTCGCCCCTCTTCAAGAACCCGTTAGTCTCCGTGTTCCCCAGAATATGGATCGGGGTTGTGGCTTACTACGCTTATGTGGCCAGCCGCAAAGCCTTCGGTGAGGTGACGGCTCTCTCTATTGCCGGCGTGTTGGGGACGTTGACCAACACGGTTCTGGTCCTGGGGATGGCCGTTCTCGTCAAACTCCTGCCGGTCAAGGTGATCCCCACCATTATTCCCCAGGCCGTGGCCGAGCTGATCATCGCGGCCATCATCACCGTCGTCGTCGTAGGGGGGTGGAAGCGCCTTGAATCGGGCAGTGGCGGATCGTCCGTGTAAGCGGGAAAAGGTGCGGAGC
>WGAA01000065.1 GCA_015489285.1 Anaerolineae bacterium
CGCGGGGCGTTGGAGCACCGATCACTGGCCTCTGGGGTATGTGATGAGGGATGTGTACCCACGGGCGCGCTGGGCCCACGTATCACCGGGACGGTATCGCGTCGAAGTGGGGGTGTACCCCTTCATGGGGGCGTGGATTCCCCCCGACGCGTCCTCTTCCCCCTTCTTCCCCCTGGGCTGGATAGAGGTGCGAAGAGTGACGAGTAACGGAGTAACGAGTAACCGGATGGCGGGGAAAGACAACGATTAACGATTGACGATTAACGATTAAAAAGATTGGCGCGAGGACAAGGTTGGCCCAACAGCGCCCACGTTAGTAACGAGTAACGGAGTAACGAGTAATTGGATGGCGCGAAGACAAGGCCGGCCCTACAAAGCCGACTTCTCTTCGAGTTACGCATTACGCATCACGCATCACGTATCACGTCATCAACCCAAGCCGCATCCGCCGTGCCTACTTCCTCACCGGCGCCTGACGCATGACGGATGACGCCTGACGTTACGCCTCTCGGCCACCCTATCCCTCGCTGAGCAGGATGTTCAGGTAGCTTTCGTAGCGCCGCGGGCTGATCTTCCCCTCTTCCACCGCCTGGATGATGGCACAACCGGGTTCGTTGATGTGACGACAGTCGTTGAACTTGCAGCGCCCCAGGTAGGGACGGAACTCGGGGAAGTAGTAGTCCAGGTTGTCCAGGTCGATCCCCCATAATCCGACTTCACGAAGGCCGGGGGTGTCCACGATGTACCCCCCTTCCCGCAGGGGAATGAGTTGGGCCATGACCGTCGTGTGGCGCCCTTGACGCCATTTGCGGCTGATTTCCCCCGTGGGCAGGGTCACCCCGGGCTCGAGCGCGTTGATGAGGCTCGATTTCCCCGTGCCCGAGGGACCGGCAAGGACGGTCATGCGGTCCTTCACGTGCTCCCGGATGGCCTCCAGCCCTATCCCTTTCAGGATGGAGGTGTAAAACACGGGATACCCCGCGAGCTCGTAATCCCGAAAGAGGGCCCGGGCCGTGGCCTCATCGGCCAGGTCGATCTTGTTGACGACGATCCCCGCGGGGATCTCGTTGTCCTCCGCGATGACGAGGAGACGGTCGAGCATGTTGAGGCGGGGGTGGGGATCGCGCACAGCGAACATGAAGAGGGCCTGGTCCGGGTTGGCGACGATGACGTCCACACGGCCGCGCGTGTTGGGCCATCGGCGGACGAGGGCCCGCTCCCGGGGCGCGATCTCCTCGATGACCCAGGTATCCTTGTCCCTGCGTTCCCGCACGCGCACCCGATCCCCCACCGCGAGCAGGGTTCCCCGACGCCGGCGCTTCAGCGTTCCCCGGGGCACCGCGGGCACCACACGTCCGTCCTCCAGCAGAATGTCGGCGATGGGGCCGCGCACTCGAGCGACCAAACCGTGATGGACTTCCTCGTGGGCTTTCGACGTCATCCTTCTTCCTCCAGACAACAGGTGGCGAAGAGTTCACGACAGGCCCGGGCGGGGTCGTCGGGCCGGGGGATCCCCACCCCTTCCAGGATGGGCAAGAGACGGGCCCAGGGCAGGCCCAGGACGGTGGCCCTGCACCCACGGATGGTTTGAACGGGCGCGAAGGCGGTGTCCTGGATGGCGTAAGCTCCGGCCTTGTCCAGAGCCCGACCCGAGGCGACGAAGGCGTCGATTTCCTCATCACTGTAAGAGCGCATGAGGACGTGGGCCGCGTCGACGAGGGCGTGTACCTGCAGGTCCTCCCGTGCGTCCACCACGGCGGCCCCTGTGTACACGGTGTGCCATCGTCCCCGCAGCGCGCGCAGCATGGCGCGGGCCTCCTCCGGGTCCTTGGGCTTGCCCAGGATACGACCGTCCAGGACGACGATGGTGTCCGCGGCGAGGATGATCCCCCGCTCCTCCCGGGCGACGGCCAGGGCCTTCTCCCGGCTCAAACGCAACGCCAGGGCCTCCGGGGGTTCCCCCTCCCGCGGTCGTTCCTCCACCCGGGCCGGACGCACCCGGAAGGTGAGCCCCACACGCCGGAGGAAATCCCGACGGCGGGGCGAGGCCGAGGCGAGGATGAGGGTCACATTCCGCTCCTTCATGGTCCCATCTGGGGCGCGTAGATGGCCAGGAGGACGACGCCCGTGTTGTACAGGGTGTGGGTGAGGATGGCCGCGGTGGTGTTGACCCGGTTACGCAGGACGCCCAGGACAAGGCCCAGGAGGAAGACGATGAGGAGGGCCAGGGTCATCGCGTACTGGACGTGAACGAAGGCGAAGACGGCACTGGTGAGGAGGAGGCCGAGACGGGGTTGCAGCGCGCCGCGGAAGACCAGTTCTTCGCTTATGCCGGCGATCAGGCCGATCATGATCGCGCCCAGAGGGGTGAAAAAGGGACCCAGCAGGGTTTCGGACAATTTCTCCACAGCCTCCATGCTCTGGGGCGAGAGTTTCATCCAGATGGCGCTGATGAGACCCTGCAAGAAGAGGAGGATGACGGTGGCAATGAGCGCGCTGATGAGTTCCCGACGACCGGGCCAGGCGAGTCCCAGGCGCTGCAAGGTCGCGCGCAGGGAGCGGTGAATGCCCAGACCGACGCCCGTGAAGGCGAGGAGGATGAGGGCCGCGGCCTGTCCTACCAGTTCCGCGGGGGTGAGGGCGAATCCCTCCACGTTTTCCAGGAGGGAAAGAAGGGGCCGCTGGCTCAGGGTAATGCCGATGGCGTAGACGGCCAGGACGAGGGCGTACACGTGGACGGGGTCCTCTGCCCGCATGCGGGTGAAGAATCCCACGAATTTCCGCACGGGGGGAAGGAGGAAGAGGGTGGCGCCGAGCGCGGTGACGATGAGCGTCCGGCCCATGAAGTGGAGGTCGGCAGGGGAGAAGGAGACGCCGTTGCCCGCAGGCCAGGGGATGGATGTGGGCAGGGCGAGGAAGATGAGCCCGAACAGGAGGAGAAGGGCGTTGATCAGGGCCAGAAGGATGTAGAGGAGGATGGCGAGGGCGTGGACTTTTCTCCCCCATTGGGCCAGGAGCATGAGGATGACCGTGGGCAGTAGGCTAAGAAAGGTGAGCATGACCGTCCTCCTTGGAGGGGGTTGGACGCCAGTTCAGTATCGCTCGTTCGACGTGGCGTGGGAGGTGTCCTTGTGTTGCCTCCCGCAGGAAGGCAACGATGCGTCGGGGTGAGATGCCCTGGTTGTAGGCGCGTTGGAGTCCTCGTTTGGCAATGCGATAGGTGTAATGGGGGCGACTTCCTTCCCATTCCGCGAAGCGGCTCACCCGGAAGTGGTCCGATGCCCAGGCGTTCAGGGGCAGGTGGACGCGGAAGTCCTCCCCCACTCGCAGAGGGGGACGTTTTTGCCGCGCGGGTTCGCTCCGGCCACGAAGCCACCCGTATCCCGCGGCCGTGAGCGTGAAGTGCGCTTTCCCCTCGTCCAGGGCGATCGCGTCCAGCCAGTACATGGGGCCAAGCAGGTAGAAGGTGATGAGGCGCCCTTCCACATCGCGCCAGTGTTCGAAGCCCCGCAGGGGGGTGGCGTCCTCCCGGCGGCGGATGAGCCAGAGGTCGTAGTTCCCGTGGACCCGCAGGAAGTCGGGGTCCTCCTTGTACATGGTCTCGACCACATCTTCGACGCGGTACCAGGTGTCCTTCTTCAGGTGGGTGAGGTAGTCCAGGAATCGCCGCCGGGCGTCCGGGGACGGGATCTCTTCCCCCGTGTTCACACATTCGAGTTGGGGGATGTGGCAGAGGTCGTTCCACCGGGGGCTTTCGACCCAGGCCCGCCACAGGGTCAACCGCTGGTAGACGGGGGAGGCACGAAGCCAGCGGTTGAGGGAACGGGCCCGAATGCGGAGCTGGTCCCCTTCCTGGTATATGTGTCCTAATACCCGTGCGTGGTGGAAGAGGAGTTGGACGCGCGGGGGCGGGTGAAGGAGTTCGGTGGGGGCCAGGGGGATGTAGAATTTTTGCCCCAGTTGCGCCAGTTCCCCGCGCAGGGGGTATCCTTCCCAGTCGACGGTGAGGCTGAAGTTGAAGATGTGGGAGAGGAGGATGATGAGGTCGTTGAGGAAGGTGTTCCAGGCACGGTAAGCGGTGTCCGGCGCGGGGAAGGTGGGCAGGTTCCAGGCGTCGGGTTCTGGGACGGGGGGGAGGAGGAGCTGGATCTCCGGGGGGATGTAGACGACTTCTACGGGCTGGCCGCGGACTTTGCGAAAGGCGTGGAAGATGAGGCCGTGATAGAGGAGTTCTTCCGCGGGGCTGAGCGGGTGACGCCAGGGCCGCTCGCGCAGGAGGGCTTCCGGTCCGAGGTCGCGCACGGGGCCGTAACGGCGGAGGAAGGTGGCCCAGGCAATGGGATGGGTGGCCCGCTGGAGGAAGGTGAGCGCGTCGAGCGCCCGGGAGGAGAGGCGGGCGAGGATGTTTTCGACGACGCTGGGTTCCAGCAGGTGGGTCGCGATCGCGGTGGCCCACTCCTCCCGAGTGCGCGCGTGCGTTTGCACGTTCACGTTTTCCCCTATGCCCTCGAGGATGGCTTGGGCGTATTCGGCCAGACTGTGTTTGAGACTGCGCATCCCTTTGCCCCAAGGCTTTTGGGGGATTATACTATAAGGGCGTGGGATGGGGTATCGGGGGCGGCGTCATGCGTCAGGCGTCATGCGTCAGGCGCGGAGAGGTGGTTGGCGTGGATCGGATGAAATTCGGCGTTGGATACGTAATGCGTGATGCGTAATGCGTAAGTTGAAGAGAAGCTTGGCGGCATAGGGTGAACCTTGTGTCCACGCCATCCCCACACGGGGCTAAAGACCCCGTGCTACATCGAAGCGAAGGCCGCTGGAAGCGGCCTAAGTAGAGCGCCCTACCCAGACTTCCGAAGTCTGCGCGACTTCGGAAGTCTGGAGTGCCCCGGCCTGACGACGTGATACGTAATACGTGATGCGTAATGCGTAACTTGGAGACGGGTTTGGCTTTGTGGCGATAACCTTGTGTCCACGCCATCCAATTACTCGTTACTCCGTTACTCGTTACTCATGATGCATAATTTGGGAAAGTGGATTGTTACGGCACGGATAACTTCGGCCGACATCAATCTTAATCGTTAATCGTCAATCGTTACTCGTTTTGCCCAAAGCGCCTTTGTTGCGCCAAGCTTCACGTTACGCCAACTTTTACTCGTTACTCATTACTCGTTACTCCAGGAGGTTACTATGGCGTCTCGACGGCCATCTTGGTTGCGCTATCGGGTCTTGCGTTCCGCGTGGAAGGATGCTCGTTTGGTGTGGCGGTTGTTTCAGGATGCACGGGTGCCTTTGTGGATGAAGGTCGTGTTTCCCCTGGCCGGGACAATTTACCTGCTCTCTCCCCTGGATTTCCTGCCGGATGTGATCCCGTTCCTGGGTGAGGTCGACGATGTGATGGTCCTCCTGCTGCTCATGCGCCTTTTCATCTCCCTCAGTCCGGAGGATGTGGTCGAGGATGTGCTGGGCCGGATGTCGGGGAAGCAGGCGTCCAAGCAAGTGGTGGAGGGGTCTTATCGCATCGTGGATTGATGAGGCTTTAGGCCGGGGCGAGGGGTTCGGCCAGGAGGTCGTAGGGCAGTGTCTGGACGACGCGCACCCGGTAGAACCGGTCCGGCTGTAGGGCCCCCGCAACGATGACGTAGCCGTCGATCTCCGGTGCCTCCCGGTAGGAGCGGGTCAGCGTGACGGTCTCGTCCTCGCCGAGCCCCCAGGCTTCGGCCTCGGGGTCGCCGTGACGGATGACCCGTTCGGCCAGGACGAGCAATTCTCGGCCCTCCCAGGCCCGGTTCTTTTCCCAGGAGATGGCTTGCTGGTGCGCCATGAGGCGGTGCCATCGTTCCTCTTTCACCTCATCGGGGACCTGGTCGGGAAGTTGGGCCGCGGGGGTTCCCGGTTCCGCGGAGAAGGTGAACGCGCCCACTTTGTCGAAACGCACTTCGCTCATGAAGTCCAGCAGGGTCTGGAATTCCTCCTCCGTTTCCCCCGGGTAGCCCACGATGAAGGTGGTGCGCAAGGCGATGTCGGGCATGGCCTCCCGCAATCGCTCGATGGTGCGCAGGACGTGCTCCACCCGACTGGGGCGTCGCATCCGTTTCAGGGTCCGTGGGTCCCCGTGCTGGAGGGGTAAATCCAGGTAGTGGAGGATGGGCTCGTGGGTGGCCATGACCTCGATGAGCGCATCGCTGATGTGGCCGGGATAGGCGTACATCAATCGCAGCCAACCGAGGTCCGGCGTGCGTTCTACGATGGCGTGAAGGAGACGGGGCAGGGCGTGGGGATCTCCCCAATCCCGGCCGTAATCGGTGGTGTCCTGGGCGACGAGGATGAGCTCCCGGGCTCCCCCCGCAACGAGGGATTGGGCCTCCTCTACGATGTCCGCGAAGGGGCGGCTGCGGAGTTTCCCCTTGAAGGAGGGGATGGTGCAGAAGGCGCAGGAGGCGTTGCAGCCGTCCGCGATCTTCACGTACGCGGTGGCGCGGAGGGGACGGGCCCGGGCCGATGGGGGAGGGTGTTTGGGCGGTCCGAGGCGTTGCGGTCGGGGATGCCCCTCCCGGATGTCGTGCACCAGGTCCGCGATTTCCATCCAGCGGAGGGTGCCCAGGAGGCCGTCCACCTGGGGAACCCGGGCTATAATGCTTTCCGGATCCCGTTCGACCAGGCATCCCGCGGCAATGAGCCGTTGGTGGGGTTTTTTGCGTCGGGCTAGGGTGTCGATGTAGTGGAGGGATTCTTCCTTGGCCGATTGGAGGAAGCCGCACGTGTTGACGATGAGCACGTCCGCGCTTTCGGGGTCGAGGGTGGCGCGGTACCCGGCCCGTTCCAGGAGGACGCCCATGCCCTCGCTGTCGACCGTGTTCTTGGGACATCCTAAGGACAGGATGTAATAGCGGGGTCCGTTGGTTTCGGCTCGTGGGGAGGAGGGGTTTCTGCTCATGATGTCTCCGGTGTGGGAGTCGGTGTGAGCCGTTGGACCTTGCCGTCCTTCAGGGTGAAGACCCAGTGTTGTACTTCTCCCTGCTCGCCCAGGACGCCCAGGTCCTCGCCGTTGACGTAGAGGTGAAGGCCCCCTGCGTTCCCCGTGCGCAGGTCCACCACCCGGCCTTCCCATTCCAGCTCGGTGTCCGGTTCCACGAGGCCCTCCTGGACGACCTCCCCGTCGACGACGACGCGAAGCCACGTGCGGTCGGTGATGACCGCTCGCACGCGGAGGGTCCGCGGGAGGACCGTGGGGGTCGGGGA
>WGAA01000066.1 GCA_015489285.1 Anaerolineae bacterium
AGGGTGGCCGTGCCGTAAATGAGGGCCAGGGCCACCCCCGTAGTCCGGCGGTATCCCAGCCGGAGGAGATAAAGGTAGAGGATGACCGCGGTCAGGGCGGTGAGCAGGGGGTTCGTCAACAACGCCGCGAGGAGGAGGCCCAGCTCACGGTGGGGTAATGCGATGCGGACGAGGAGGGCCGGGAGGAGCGCGGAGCCAAAACCCTTTTTGGAATAGACGTGTCCTCCGAGGCCGAACGCGCCCTGGACCTCCCGCGCGGCGCGCACCCACTGGCTCCACAGGAG
The DNA here is from genome assembly GCA_015489285.1 of Anaerolineae bacterium. Taxonomy (GTDB): domain Bacteria; phylum Chloroflexota; class Anaerolineae; order JAADDB01; family JAADDB01; genus JAADDB01. The sequence goes on from WGAA01000066.1 coordinate 285, forward strand.
TTGATCCGTGTCCAGGGCTCCCCGCTTGGCCAGGTTCTCCGCCAGCGCGTAGATGGAGACCTCGTCGATGACGTGGAAGCGCCCTCCGTACAGGAGCAGGTACAGGGGGAGGAGGATGAGGAGGAGGGCAAGGATGTGACGTCTGGCGGGTGGTTGGATGCGGTCGGGCATGACGGTTCTCTTCCCCGGGGGGCCGGAAGGGGTCTACACGCGTCGGGGGACACGGCCGAGACCGTGTCCCCCGAGGAATGGGCGTGTCAGGTGATCAGGCGTCTTCTCTCCGTCGCAGGTAGAGGCCTGCAGCACTCAAGGCCATACCCAGGCCGGCCGCGGCGAGAGGCCAGTCCACAGGGATGCCGCCCGTCGTGGGCATACCCGCGGTGACCTTGCGGATGCGGCCTTCGACCTTGGGCGCGATGGGGGAGAAGGTGTGGATGTAGTCGGCTACGGCTTCGTCCAGCGGCGGACCGAAGTCGTAGGGGTCGATGGCCTTCTCGGCCAGGACCTTGTAGTCGTCGCCGCCCCGGCGCATGAAGTCATTGGCCGCGACGACGTAAATCGCGTTCATGTCCAGAGGACTGTAGGACCCGTCCGCGTTGCGCACTTCCACGCTGACAATGCGCTGTCCCACGGGCTTGGTGGGATCCCAGGTGTACCGCAGTCCGGCGACCTGGAGGAAGCGGCCCGTGCCCTCGTTCTCCATGTTCTCCGCCCGGCTGACGCCGTTCTCCAGCGCGGCCCACAGGTCCTCTCCCTTGAGCTTGAAGACGGAGATGGCGTTGCCGAAGGGCAGGACCTCCATGACCTGGCCCAGGCTGATGGGGCCCTTGGGGATGCTCGCCCGGATGCCACCCGCGTTCTGCAGCGCGATCTGGACGTGCTGGTCCTTCATGCGCCAGAGGATGGCATCGGTCACCAGGTTCCCCATGTTGCACTCCTGGAAGCGGCACACCTTCCGGTCGCCGATGAGGTCCACCTTGGTCTCACCGATGATCTTGGACTTAAGCTCGTTGACCGGCTCGGCGCGCTTGGCCACTTCCGCGGCCACTTCCGGATCCTCGGGCACGTTCTTGTCCTTCACCTTGATGAGCTGCCCGTCCCACTTGACGGGGGTGCCGTTGGCGTCGAAGGTGACGTTCAGGCGCCCCATGTACTTCAGGTGGGAGCAGGCCTGGACCACGAGGACGGGCTGGCCGGAAGGAGAACCGACGACGGTGGGGTACGGGCCGGCGGAGTGCTTGACGTCACCCAGGCAGGTGTGGGAGTGCCCACCCACGATGATGTCCACGCCGTCCACCTGAGCAGCCAGCTGCTTGTCCACCTCATACCCGACGTGGGTCAGGGCGATGATCTTGTTGATCCCCTGGTCCGAAAGCTCCTTCACCGCGTTCTTCAGCGAGTCCACCGCGGGGAGGATCTTGACGTTGGGACCGGGGCTGGAGAGGATGTCCACGTCCTCGGTGGTGAGCCCGATGATCCCGATCTTCTCCCCACCCACTTCGACGATGGTGTAGGGCTTGATCAGGCCCTTCAGGTCGGGGTCGTTGGACACATCCAGGTTGGCGGAGAGGACGGGGAACTTGGCCCCTTTGATGAACTTGGCCAGCGTCGCGGGACCATCGTCGAACTCGTGGTTCCCTACGGCCATGGCCTGATAGCCCTGCATGTTCATCGCCCACTGGGCCATCTCCCCTTTGTACAGGCGGTAGAACAAGGTTCCCTGGAATCGGTCGCCCGCGTCCAGAAGAAGCACGTTGGGCGTTTCCGCCCGGATCTGCTTGAGAAGGGTGGTCTGGCGGGCCAAAGTGCCCTCATAGTGGGCATGGACGTCGTTGGTGTGCAGGATGGTCAGCGTAAAGTCTCCACCTCCCTGGGCAAAGACCACAGAGGTCGGCATAACGCTGACCAGGAGCAGAAACAACACGAGTGTGAGGGCGGTCAACCTTCGCATGAGTTCACCTCCTTGTGATGTATTCACCATAGTGGGGTCACGCCTTGAAGGGAAAA
>WGAA01000067.1 GCA_015489285.1 Anaerolineae bacterium
CCCCCACATCCACTCCCACCCCGACGCCGACATCGACACCCGTCGGCACCGCGACCCCCACCCCAACGCCGTCCCCTGTGCCCTACCCGATAGTGGACGAGCGGGTCAACCGGAGCACCGCGGGCCTCCAGGACATGCCCCGCGTCGGAGTTACCGCCGCGGGACGGGTCATCGTCGTCTGGAGGGACATGCACACTACCCCGGGCCACATCCTTGCCAGCGTCCGGGATGCCGGAAGCGACGCGTGGGATAGGGAACGCCGGCTGGGAAACATCTCGGACGGGGGCACAGAGCCCACGCGTTTGGCCCTGGCCGTAAACGCCCAGGGGCGCGGGGCCGTCGTATGGCATGACGTGCACACCAACGATCACGACGTTTACATCGTCACGGGCAACGTGGCGCGCGGGCATTGGGATCCTCCCCAAGAGGTGGGGGCGGAAGGCATGTTCCCCTTCCACCAGGGAACCCCTGCCGTGGCCGTGGCCGAGGACGGAACCATCTATGTGGCCTGGGTGGACAACCGTCGCGGCACCTTCGACATCTTCTGGACATATCGTCGGCCCGGTGAAGCGGCCTGGCATCCCCCGGCCCCCGTTCGTGGGGCGTCCGGGCCCGGGGTGCAAACCCAACCCACCCTGGCAGTGAGTGGGTCGAATGTGTACTTCGCCTGGGTCGACGGGGTACGTGGGGCCATCCAGGTCACCCGTTATGACACGACCAACGGTCGGTGGACCCCACTGCCCGATGTGGGAGGAGGATTCCCGGCCCAGGCCCGCCCCGCGTCTCCGGTGCTGGCCGTAGAACACGGACGAGTCCATCTCCTCTGGCAAGATAGCCGCGACGCCCGCCACGGGGTGGATATCTACCACAGCGTATGGGAACACGGCACGTGGAGCCCCGCGGCCCGGGTCCACCGTGACAACCAGGCCGCGGTTCAACTCCTCCCTGCGGTGGCCACTACCCCGGACGGCATCGTCGCGGTGTGGACGGACCGGCGGTCCGGCACCTCCCGGGTCTACATGGCCTGGTGGCAAGCGAATCGCGGATGGGTTGGTGAACGTCCCGTGGCCCACCTCTTCACCGCTCCGCAGACCGACCCTGCCGTGGCCACGGACGAGGAAGGAAATGCGTTCGTCGTCTGGACCGACGCGCGGGATACCTCCACGGGGACGGATATTTACTTCCGGTACGTGCCTCTACACGACCGCTATCGCCTTTTCGTGCCTTGGGCAACCGCCGCATTCGTTGTAAGATAGAGAACGTTCGGAAATGCGTGGGGCCTTACGCACCAGCCAAAGCCCTGTCCAGACTTCCGAAGTCCGCGAGACTTCGGAAGTCTGACAGGCGCCGGTGAGGAGGTCGGCACTGCAGGCGCAGCTTGGCGTGATGACGTGATACGTAATTCGTGATGCGTAATGCACAATTCAAGGCCACGTTGGCGCTGTAGGGACAACCTCGTCTTCACGCCAGGCAGTTACTCGTTACTCGTCACTCGTTAGCCGTAGGCCGCGGTTTAGCGCCCGGCGTTACGCCAAGAAAATCCCAGGTTTCCGGACGCTTTCAGATAGCACGCGAACATCCCAGGCAGGGGAACGATGAGACGTGGACATCTCCATTTGCATTGTCAACTGGAACGTCAAAACCCTCTTACGCCAATGCCTGGAGAGCATCCCCGCGGGGGTCCGGGGGCTGACTTATGAGGTCATCGTGGTGGACAACGCCTCCACCGACGGGAGCGCGGCGCTGGCCCACGAATTCCCCCACGTCCGCTGGGTCCAGAACAGGGAGAACGTGGGGTTTACCCGGGCGAACAACCAGGCGCTGGCCCTCAGCCGCGGCCGATACATCTGCTTCCTCAACCCCGATACCGTCGTCCACCCGGATGCGTTGACCACATTGGTACGCTACATGGACGCCCATCCCGACGTGGGCATCACCGGCCCCCAGCTGCGCTACCCTGACGGGACCCTTCAACCCTCCCGATATCGCTTTCCCTCCCCCTTAACCGCCCTCATGGAAAGCACCCCTCTGGCCTGGGTCTGGCCCACCAACCCCTGGAACCGTCGATACCACTGTAAAGATTGCCCCCCCGACCGGGTCCACGATGTGGACTGGTTGAACGGAGCATGTCTGGTCGTGCGGCGGGAAGTCATCGAACAGGTGGGGGCCTTCGACGAACAGTTCTTCATGTATTCCGAAGAGTTGGACCTCTGTCGTCGGGCCAAGGATGCGGGGTGGCGGGTGGTGTACGTGCCCCAAGCGCAGGTCCTCCACTACGAGGGAAAATCCAGCGAACAGGTGGTCACTGCCCGGCACGTGCACTTCAACCGGAGCAAGGTGCTCTATTTTCGCAAACACCATGGACCGTGGATCGCGGCCCTGGTGCGCTGGGGCCTGAGCGTCCAGTACCTGGGGCAAATGGGCGTGGAGGGTTTGAAGTGGCTACTGGGCCACAAGCGCGCGTTGCGCGCCGCCCGTATTCGGGCCTACTGGGCCGTCCTCCGTCAAATGTGACCTTCTTCCACCCCGCACGAATTACGCGTTTTGCTGCTTGGCCATCTCCTCCTCGCGCAGCTTGCGGCGCAGGATCTTGCCAATGGCGCTCTTGGGCAAGGAGGAACGGAACTCGATCTCCGAAGGTACTTTGTAGGGCGTCAGGTGCTCGCGGAAATACTGCTTGAACTCCTCTTCGGTAGCCGTTACCCCTTCCTTGAGCACGATGTACACCTTGATGCGTTCCCCTTTGTACGGGTCAGGGATGCCGACGGTGATGCCTTCCTGCACCTTGGGGTGCTTGTAAATCAACTCGTCGATCTCCCGGGGGAAGACGTTGAACCCACCCACAATGATCAGGTCCTTCTTGCGGTCGGTGATGTAGAAGTACCCGTCCTCGTCCATGTAGCCGATGTCCCCTGTGAAAAGCCAACCGTCCACGATGGCCTTCGCGGTTTCCTCCGGGCGATTGTAATACCCCAACATCATGGTGGGCGTACGCAAGACGATTTCCCCCTGTTCTCCCGGCGGCAGATCCCGGCTCCCGTCCAGGGAAACGATTTTGGCGTCCACATCGGGGAAGGGCAGGCCGATGCTGCCCACCTTGTGCTTCCCCATATACGGGTTCGCCATGATGGCCGTCACTGCCTCGGTGAGCCCGTACCCCTCGATAGCCCGTCCGCCGGTGCGGGCCTCGAAATTCTCCTTGATGGCTTCGGTCAGCGGCGCGGCCCCTACCCACACGGCCTTCAGGCTGGTGAAATCGTACTTGTCCACGTCGGGCAGATTGGACAAGGCCACCAAAATGGTGGGCACGGCCGCGGTAACGGTAGGGCGATGCTTGTGGATGGTCTTGGCCATGCCGCGGGCGCTGAACTTGGGCATGAGGATGATCTCCATGCCCGCGAGGACCGGCGCGTTCATGCACACGCTCATGCCGTACCCGTGAAAGAGGGGCAATACGGCCAGGATGCGTTCCTCTTCGTTGAGATGGCCCCACGTTTTCACCATGTGGGCGTTGGCCACCACGTTGAAGTGGGAGAGCATGATGCCCTTGGCGACACCGGTGGTCCCGCCCGAGTAGATGAGAATGGCCATTTCGTCGGGATCGGGGTCGGCGGGGCGGAAGTCCGCGGGCGCGGGGGAACGCAGCAGGTCCTGCATGTTCAGCATCTCCACGCTCCCAACCCGCGCCGCCTCCTTCACCGACGGCCGTTCCCGGAACTTCTGCACCAGATTCAGGGGGAAGGGCAGAAAGTCCGCGAGGTAACTGTAGATGACGCGCTTCACCCCCGTCTTCTTGGCCACCTCCGCGACCTTGGCCGCGAACATGGGGATGGTCACCACGGTTTCCGCGCCCGAGTCATTGAAGTGAAAGGTCAACTCGTGGGCGGTGTACAACGGATTCAGGGGGACGACCACGGCCCCCGCCTTCAACAGGCCGTAATACGCGATGAGATATCCGGGGAAGTTGGGCAACAGCAGGGCCACCCGGTCGCCGGGCCGGATGCCCAACCCGCGCGCGGCCGCGGCCAGCCGATCGGACAGGTCCTTGACGGTCGCGTACGTCATCTGTTTCCCGAAGAAACGGGTCAGAGGACGATCGGAGAACTTCCGGGCGGAGTCGTCCAAAAGTCGGTAGATGGGCAGACGGGGGTATTCCAGGGAGGGGGGAACCTCCGCGTCGTAGAACCGCAGCCAGGGGCGTTCCATGGTAGCCTCCTCTGTCAGGGTGAAAAGGTGATCTCAGCCGGAGATAAGCGCCAGCTGGTCACGCAAGTGGCCCAGCACGTTGTGGGATGCGCCCTTGTACGCTTGTAATGCTCCGGCAAACACCGCATCGGCCCGGGAGCGACCGTGGCCGATGTAAATGAGGCCGTTGACACCCAGAAGGGGAGCCGCGCCGATGCGCCGATAACTGTTCTCCTCCTGGAGGGACTTCAAGGCCGAACGCACGGCTTCGGCCGCGTCCCCTGCCACCGGGGCCGCCCGCTCGACGGCTCGGTGAAGCAACTCGTCGATGAGCCCCTCGGTGAGCTTCAACACCACGTTGCCCACATACCCGTCGTGGACCACCACATCCACCCGACCGTGGGCAACGTCTAAGCCCTCGATGGACCCCACGAAGTGAAGTCCACTCTCGGCCAGGAGATCGTACGCCTGCTGTACAACCAGGGCCCCCTTCCTGGGTTCCGTCCCCACCGTCAACAGCCCGACCCGGGGGTTCTCGATGCCGAACAGGGCTCGGGAATAGGCCACCCCCATGTGGGCGAACTGCAACAGGTGGTGGGGGCGCACATCCGTGTTCGCTCCCACGTCTATGATAATCATACGGGGGTGAAGGTGGAAATAGGGGACGGGGACGGCGGGCCGTTCGATGCCCGGCAACATGCCGAAGGCAAACCGGGCCGCGATAAAGGCCGCGCCCGTGTGTCCCATCGTCAGGACCACATCCGCCTCCCCCTTCTGGACCAGGCGACACGCGACGTTGATGGAGGCATCCCTTTTCTTGCGCACGGCCTGGACGGGGGCCTCATCCATCTGGATCCAGGAATCGGTGTGAACGATGCGCACGCGGGCGGGCCAAACGCGAGGTCCCAGGGAGCGGATGGTCTGCTCCGGGCCGACGAGAACGATCTCGATGTCGGGCAACGCGTCCACGACGCGCAGAGCCCCGGCCACCACCTCGGCCGGGGCGTAATCGCCTCCCATGGCATCGACGGCTATTCTCACGGCCATGAGCTCACTCCCAGTACGCGGCAACACCCAACAAGCCGGGCCCGAAATGAACGGCCAGGGCCGGACCGAAGTCCACCACCACCACATCCCCCTCGTATCCGAAAGCGCTCTTCACCTCCTCAGCAAACGCGTGCGCCTTGTCGGGGATGTTGCCGTGGACCACGCCCAGGCCCTTGAGCTTGCGACCCTTCGCCCGTTCCCGCACCACGTCGATAACCCGTCGCAACGCGCTCTTCTGTGTGCGCTCCGTTGCGATGGCTTGGGGCACCCCGTCTTCTAGGGAAACGATGGGTTTGACCTTCACCGGCGTCTTGGCCGCCCGTTCGGCCCCGACGGTGCGTCCGCTGTGGAGCAGGTGCTCCACCTCCGTCACGGTGAAGACAAGGGCGTTGTGGGCCTTCACCTGCTCAATGGCCGCCAACGCGTCCTCCACACTGCCTCCGGCGCGCAACACGCGGCCCGCTTCCACCACCATCCACGACATGGGCAAGGACGTGGTGGCCGAATCCACGACGTGGACGTCGACCCCTTCCACCATCTCTGCGGCCATCTGGGCCGAGGCACACGTTCCGCTTGCCTTGGCCGTCACGTACACCCCGATGATGGTATCGGCGCCCCGGGCTTTCGCCTCGCGATAAGCCTCGGCAAAATCGTTGGGGGTGGGCTGTGACGTCTTGGGCATCTCATCGGCCGCGGCCAAACGACGGTAAAATTCGGCCGGGGGAAGGTCTACATAATCCCGAAAGGATTCGTTGCCGAAGGTCACATAAACGGGGACGACGATCACATCGTACTCCTTGACCCACGCCTCGGGCATGTTACTTGTGGTGTCCGTCATCAAGGCTACGCGTCCCATAGGCTCCTCCTGATTGCCGGTGTTCGAAAAGTGGGGGAACTTACATCTAAGTAAATACACCGCCGGCCCTAGAACGTCGCGCGAAACGGGGACGAATTTGGCATTCCTCCCCATCCCCCGGTATAATCGGCGCGAAACATCTCCATCCCCCGACCGTCCTCTGCACGGTCGCCCCGGTCATCGCTCTCACCGGTGGCAAAAACCGCAGATCGCAGGTACATCCGGACCCGACCGGACACAAGCGTCACACCACCGCACCGGAGCATCACGTATGGATAAAAAGACACCGCTGGATGAACTCCGATTCCGGCGAGCTCAAGCCCGTCTGGGAGGTGGCGAAAAACGCATCGCCAAACAACACGCCCAAGGGAAACTCACCGCCCGTGAACGCCTCAGCAAGCTCCTGGACCCGGACTCCTTCGAGGAAATCGGCTCCCTCGCAACCCATCACATTCACGAATTCGGCATGGAGAAGAAGAAGTACCCCGGCGACGGGGTCGTTACCGGGTTTGGCACCATCGAGGGGCAACGCGTGGCGGTCTACGCGCAAGACTTCACCGTCTTTGGCGGTTCCTTCTCCGAAATGCAGGCCAACAAAATATCCCGCCTTCTCGACCTCGCCCGGGAGTCCGGCATCCCCTTCATCGGACTCATCGAGTCCGGAGGGGCACGCATTCAGGAAGGCGTCCGCGGTCTGGCCGGGTACGGACGCCTCTTCACCCGCAACGTCCTGGCCTCAGGGGTCATCCCCCAGATCGCGGTGGTGATGGGTCCCGCGGCGGGGGGATCCGTCTACTCCCCCGCACTCATGGACCTCATCATCATGGTGGACAAGACCAGCTACATGTTCCTCACCGGTCCCGACGTCATCAAGACGGTGACCGGGGAGGAGGTCACCTTCGAAGAGCTTGGAGGCGCCCGGGTGCACAACGAGAAGAGCGGCGTGGCCCACTTCATCGCCCCCGACGAGGAGCAAGCGCTGGACCTGGTCAAACGCATCCTCTCCTATCTTCCCCCGAACAACGCGGAAATGCCCCCCAGAGCCCAACCCGTCGCGCCCACGGCAGCTGAGCTGGAAGAGCTCAATCACATCATCCCCGAGCAGGAGGATGAAGCGTACGACGTTCACGACGTCATCCGGCGGATCTTCGACCCCGGGAGCTTTCTCGAGGTGCAGGCCCACTTCGCCCG
>WGAA01000068.1 GCA_015489285.1 Anaerolineae bacterium
GAGTTCGACAACTGGGGCTTCAACGTCTACCGCGCGGAGGTGAACGACCCGGCGCAAGCCGTGCGCATCAACGACACCCTCATCCCCGGTCGAGGGCAATCGGTCATCGGCGCCACCTATCACTTCGTCGACGAGAACGTGGAACCGGGTAGGACGTACTGGTACTGGATTGAGGATGTGGAAATCGGCGGGAAGACCACCTGGCACGGTCCCGTGGAGGTCTACGTGCCCGCGGTTATCCCGCCCGGCGCGGGCGGCAGCTCGCGCATCTTCGTTCCCGTGATCCTGCACTGAAAGCGGACACGGCCGTAAACAGATCGGCGTTCCGAGGTCTCCCAAGATCTCGGAACGCCGATGAATATCGGCTGCAGAAAGGAGGAAAACTCATGCGGCACGTAATGATGTGGACGGTTTTGGCCCTGGTGGCTTTGACGTTGTTGGCCGGTTTGACCCTGCCCGTGTGGGCTTCCCCTGCGTTGGGGATCACGCCTACACCCACGCCCTCCGCTTCGCCGACCCCACCCCCCGCGGAGATCCCCGAGCCGGTGACCCTGGCTCTCCTGGGCGCGGGGCTGGCCGGTCTCATTGGCTACAGTCGGGCGCGCAAGAGCTGACCTTTTAGCCCGGGTTCTCCTCCTTGGGCTTTAGGGCCACACGTACGAGGCGCCGTTCCCTCCGGTAGGGGCGGCGCCTTTGCGCGCGTAAGGCCCCTACCTGTTCCCACATCATGGTCCCGCCCACCAGCGCGAAGCTGACCGCGTAAAGGAGGAGGAAGGGGGCCACGGAGAGGTGGCCGTGCGTCGCGGCCCAGAGGGCCCCCGCGAAGGTGTACGCGGCCAGCATCCCCTCACCCCAGGGGATCTCCCGGTACCCCGTGCTGTACCGCTTCCCCTGCCACGCGTTCGCCCGCCCGACCAGGCGGAACTTGGGCGTCCGCTCGAACGCGCGACCCCAACCCACAAGGCCGCGCGCCACGGCCCGGGTCGAATGCCAGGCAATGCCCAATCCCAGACACATAATGAGGGGAAACGCCCACAGGCGCCGCAGGGACCTCCGCAACCGCCACTGGGCCAGGGCGTAAATCGCGGGCGGCCCCAGACCGGCCAGGCCCACGTAGGCCAGGGGAAAATTCACCCGCGGGTGCCAGAGGAGGAGGGGCCAGGTGAGGAGGACGAGGAGGAGCATGAGGGGATGGACCAGATAGCTCGTCTGGTGCAGGAGCCCCTCCACGCGGGCCGAGGGGGAGAGGGCCGAGGCCCGCACGAGGTCTCGCGCCAGTTTGCGAAAAGTCTGGATGGAGCCCGTGGCCCAGCGGGCTTGCTGCCGCCGAAACGCGATGACCAGGGGCGGGATCTCCCCGGGGACGGCGATGTGGGGGAGGATGCGGCCCCGCCACCCGCGCATCTGCGCCCGGTAGGACAGGTCCAGATCCTCGCACAACGTGTCCGCCTGCCAGTTGCCGCTGTCGACGATGGCCTGTTTGCGCCAGATGCCCGCGCTGCCGTTGAAGGCCAGGGGCCAGCCCAGGGCCTCCCGCGCGGGCTGCTCCACCCCGAAGTGCCCGTCCAGCGCCAGACTTTGCGCCAGGGTGAAGGGCGAGGCAAACGCGTTCAGGTGCTCCCAGCGGGTCTGGACGAAGGCCAGGGTGGGGTCCGCGATCAAGTAGGGCAGCGTGCGACGGAGCCAATCCCGGGGGGGCACGAAATCCGCGTCCAGGATGGCGATGTACTCCCCGCGCGCCCGCGCCAGCCCGTAAGCCAGCGCGCCCGCCTTGTACCCCTCCCGCCGTGGCCGTCGCACGTGTTCGATGGGCACCCCCCGGCCGCGCAATTCCCCCACGATGCGGGCAATGACCCAGGACGTCTCGTCGTCCGAATCGTCGAGGACCTGAATCTCCAGCCGCTCCCGGGGATAGTCCAGGCGGGCTACCCCCCGCAGCAGCCGCTCGACCACGTGGATTTCGTTGTACACGGGCAGCTGAACGGTGACGTGGGGCCAGCGGTCCGGCACGGGGGGCGACTCGGGTCGCGGGTGTCCCCTCCACACCGCGATGAGGAAGAGCCCCAGCGCGTTGAACCCGTAGAGGGAGAGCCACAACGCCGTTGCCACGTACAGGACGACCAGAAGGGTCACCGTACCGGCTCCTATATCTCCAGGTCGACGACCAGGGGATAGTGGTCGGACGCGATGCGCCCGAGCTCCGTATCCCAGCGCCGCGCCCGTCGGACCGAGGGTTTCAGCACGGGGTCGAGAAAGCAATAGTCCAGGCGCAACGTGGGGTCCGCGGTCGTGTACGTCCGCAGATCCCCCTCCCCGGCCAGGAGGAACGCGTCCTCGTATCCCCGCCGCACGATGAGGGGGATGGCCCGGGGCTCACGGGGGGCCTGAGGGTACTCCTCCTCCACCCGTTCGACGAACCGGGGCCAGGGGAGGCCCGTCAATTCCTCGTAGACGGGGATGTCCTGGGGATGCACGCTGTTGAAGTCGCCCAGCACCAGGTGCGCCCGTCCCACGTCCCGGGTCGTCCAGCGGAGGAGGGATCGCACCTGGGTGGCCCGTACCTCCTCGGAGCGCCAATCCAGGTGGGTGGTGTAGAGGATGAGATGGCGGCCGTCGGGGAGGGCCACACGCACTTCCAGGGCCCGACGCGGGGGCTTCGCGTCCAGCGGGTCGAGGGTGTGAACCGCGTGCGCGAGGATGGGGTAACGGGAGACAAGGGCAATGCCCATCGGCCCCGGGATATGGGAGAGGGTCCCCCCGGGCCAGATGGGAGCGAACACGAACGCGGCCCCCATGTGACGGGCCATCTCCTCCAGCGGGGAGGGTCCCTCCACGTCATCGAGGGGGTGGACGACCTCTTGCAGCGCGACGATGTCCGGCGCCATCTCCTGCACCGCGGCTAAGGTGCGCTCCGGCCGTCGCTCCCGGTCCATCCCCGTCCAGTACTGGATGTTATAGGTCACGATGCGCATCACCGATGTCCTCCGGAAGGGGGTGATGTGGTCATGAGGTGGGCTTCAGAACCGAGGTGAGCCAGTCCCGGGTGTTCTCGATGACGAAGCGTTCCCACACGTGCGCGTTGAAGGTGTGGTCCGCGCCTTCGACCCAGAGGAGGGTGCTCCGGTCCCCCAGGGCCCGGGCGTACATGGTCGCGTGCTCGGTGGGAACGGCCTCGTCCTGGGTACCGTGGATGATGAGGGCCGGGCCTTTGTACGGCTCCAGGGCGGCGATGGGATCGATCTGCAGGAGGGTCCGCAGGAAGCCTTGGCCGAGGAGGTAGCCCCCCAGGTCGATGGTCCCGTCGGGTTGGGGACCCAGGGGAGGGGGCATGGGGGTGCCCTTCATCATGCTCTGGGAAAGGCCGTACAGGTCCGCGACCGCGGACCAGAGGACGAGGGCCCGGACGCGCGGGTCCTTTCCCGCGACGTGGGCCGCAACGCAGCCCCCCAGGCTGAGACCGAGGACGGCCAGTCGGTCCTCATCGACGGCCTCGTGCCGGGCGAACCAGCGAAATACGGTGAGCGCGTCCTCGATCTCCCCCGGCACGGTGACGTCCTGGAAGCGCCCTTCGCTCTCCCCACTTCCCCGGAAGTCGAAGCGGAGGACCGCGAACCCCGCGCGAGCCAGGGCTCGGGCCGTCTTCACGAAGAGGTAATGGTTCCCCACCTTGTCACCGGTGAAGCCGTGGAGCATGAGCACACCGGGGTGAGGCCCCGCGCCTGAAGGGATGTGCAACATGGAGGCGATACGCTGCCCCTGATTTTCCAGCCAGTAGAAGC
>WGAA01000069.1 GCA_015489285.1 Anaerolineae bacterium
GGTCGCGCCCGTGCGCACGCTCGGGTCCGTGTGAATGGCCCCGGTGTGCACGCCCAGCCGGTCCAGTTCGCGGCGCACGAAGCGCCCGTAGTCGTCGTCCCCCACGATGCCCACGAAAGTGACGGACGCGCCCAGTTTGGCCAGTCCGGCGGCGCAGATGGCCGAGGAACTGCCCAGGACGACCTCCATGTTCCCGGCCAACACTTCCTTGCCCAAGGCCGGAAACGCGTTCAGGTCCGATAGGATGATGTCCACATTCAGTTCGCCAACAACGAGAACGTCACTCATGGTGCCTCCGGCGTGATGCGTGATACGTGATGCGTCATACGTCATACGTCAGGCGCTGATGAGAACGTCGGCACTGCAAGCGCATCTTGCGTAATCCGTGATGCGTGATGCGTGATGCGTAATGCGTAATTTGGACAGGAGGGGTGGCGCCGTAGGGCCAATCTTGTATCCACGCCATCCGGTTACTCGTTACTCCGTTACTCGTTACTAACGTTGGCTCTGCTGGGCCATCCTCGTCTTCATGCCATTCTTTTAATCGTTAATCGTCAATCGTTAATCGTTGTTTTCCTGCGCCATCCCCTTACTCCTTACTCGTGACTCGTCACTCTATACATCCTCACACCTCCCACCCGTTTGGGGATGAGTCGGAAGCCCTCCTGCCGCAGGCGGCGGTCCCGCTCCTCGATGAAGATGGGGTGTTGGGGCAGGTGGGCACGAATGTACTCGACCAGGGAATCCGCGATTTCGGGACGGTCGTCGCGGGGGTACGTTTCCAGGAAGCGCAGGTCCAGGCGTCCGGCTTCCAGGTAGGCCGCGTACGTGTAGGGCCACATCCTATCCCAATCGGTCAGGACGATAGACCCCTCCGGTAGGGCATCCACCACTCGGTGGGCTCGTGCCTCGAGCGTGGGGTCGAATTCGGGATATTCCTCGAAGGGGAAAGAGGGCGTCTCGCCCATGACGACGGCCTGTCGCATCTCCCGTGGGAGGGAGAGGGCCGAGAATCCCAGCATGAGCAGGGCAAGGAGCCAGGCCGTGTACGCGGCGGCTCGCGGCCGTCGGCCGGTGAGTCGGTCGGCCCCGCGCACGACGCCGTCCAGCCCGGCCACGGCGAGGAGGGCCACCAGGACATAGCCGGGGATGAAGAAGACGTACAGGTCCCAGATGTCGTACGTCCAGGTGAAGAGCCACTGGACGGCCAGCGCGGTCAGCAAGAAGAGCCCAACCTTGGGCTTGCGAATCGGGAGGACGATCATGCCCAACAGGGTTCCCGCCAGGAGCGGCCAGGGGAATTCGTCGGGTAAGTGGCGCCCATAGGCCTTCGCCTGATGTTTCAACACGTCCAGGCGGAACATGAAGGGCCGGAACTGTTGCGCCGTCCAGTCGAAGCGCAGCCGTTCCCACGGACTGTCCAGGTCTTCCGGTGTGAGGTCCCAGGCGCTGGCCGAGGGTTCCACCACCAGACGGAAGTAGTCGGCCGGCGCGTGGCGGGCATCTATCCACAGGAAGAGCAGGAGGGTGAGGCCCAGGCCGAGCGCGGCTCCCAGAACGGCCGAAAGCCACACCTGCAGGTTCCTGCCGTCCACCAGGAGGAGGAAGAGGAGGACCGCAGGCGCCAGCAGGGCGACGGTCATGTGCACGCCCAGGCTGAGTCCGCCGATGAGCCCGGCCAGGAAGAGGAGGCGGGGTGAACGGGTGCGCTCCCAGCGCAGGAGCAGGGCCACGACCGCGACGAGGAACGCCGCGGCGGGCGTGTACACCTCCGCGATGAGGGCCTGGGACCAGAAGGTGGGCGACAGGGCCAGGGCCACAGAGCCGACCAAAGCCAGCACCCGGTGCCGTGTCAGGCTGCGACCGGCCAGGTACACGCCTCCCACGGCCAGCGCGGCCATGAGCGCGGAGAAGGCGTTGACCCCGTAAGCCACCGAGTGACCGGGAAGCCGGGTGAGGGGATGGGCGAGCACCAGGTACACGGGGTAGCCCGTGGGGTGGGTGTGACCCAGCACGCGGGCCAGAACCTGGAACTCGCCGCTATCCCCCGGCAGGAGGCCCGGCACCAGGGTGCGCAGGTAGAGGCCCAGGGCGGCAACGGTCAGCCCCAGGGCCAGGATAAGGTCGATAGGGTTGATGTGTTTGAATGTGATTTTAGGTGTCATGCGTGATACGTGATACGTGATGCGTGATGCGTGACTTAGGGCCGGGTTGGCGCGGTAGGGCCAACCTCGTCTTCGGACCATCCTTTTACTCGTTATTCCGTTACGAGTGCGTTCAGAAACTTGCGTTTATGTCGGTCTTTCGGCCCTCGCCCCCACCCCTCGCAGACAAGCCGAATGAGAG
>WGAA01000070.1 GCA_015489285.1 Anaerolineae bacterium
GTCCGGCCGTCGTTGAGCGTCTGCACGACGGGGTCGAGGCCGAACTCGGTGAGGACATCGTAGACCTGGCCCGGCAGGACGGGCTTATCGAACTTGATCTCCCAGTACGCGCCCCCGGTGAAATCGATCCCCAGCTTCACCGGCGTCCCTATGGTCACCGTCAGGTAGATCATGGCAATGAGACCGGGAACGATGATGGCCGAGGAGAGGAGGTAGAAGTACTTCCGCTTTTGCACGAGGGTGAACAGCCCCTTCCACTTGGGCTCCCCTTGGGGCACCTTCACGTCCAGAATGAGGGGATTGTCTATCACCGAATCATGGAGTCGGTAGAAGACGAAACGCATGAAGGTGCGGGTGACCCACACCGCGGTGAACATACTCAGGGCCACACCCAGGGCCAGGTTCAGGGCGAAGCCCTTCACCGCGGTGGCCCCAAAGGTGGAGCCGAACTGGTAGAGGATGAGACTGGTAATGATGGTGGACAGGTTGGAGTCCAGAATGGATGTCCACGCCCGACTGAACCCGGCTTCCACCGCGGGACGCAAGGGTTTCCCCCGCCGGATTTCCTCTTTCATGCGCTCGAAGATGAGGATGTTCGCGTCCACGGCCATGCCCGTTGCCAGGAGGAAACCGGCGATGCCGGGCAGGGTGAGCGTCACAGGGATGAGCTTGAACAGGGAGATGTTCAGCAGGGCGAAAAGGATGAGCGCGAAGTCGGCCAGGAGGCCGGGCAGACGGTAGTAGACGAGCATGAAGAGGAGGACGGCCAGAACGCCCACGATGCCCGCGACGACGCTCCGCTGGATGGAGTCCTTCCCCAGGGTCGGCCCGATCTGGTCCACCGCGACGACCCGCATGGGGATGGGGAGGGCACCGTAGCGCAACTGGACGGCCAGGGCCTTCGCTTCGTCCACGGTAAAGTTCCCGGTAATCACGCCCCGTCCCTTGGTGATGGGGTCCTTGATGACGGGCGCCGAGATCACCTGCTTGTCCAGGACGATGGCCAGCACATCTCCCACGTGCCGACTGGTGTAATCGCGGAAGATCTTGGCCCCTTCCGCGTTCAGCTCGAACTCGACTTCGGGTTCGTTCGTGGTGGGGTTGAAGACGACACGGGCCGTCTTCAGGTATCGCCCCGTCATGACGGTCTTGTACACGTAGTCGTTGGGACCGGGGAGGGCGTCGGGCGGGATGTCGGCCCGGGGTTTGGGGTCCCCCTCGGTCGTGCGTATGTACTGTCCCGGCCGCACGGGATGATCTTTGGGCACTTCGACGAATTCGAGAAGGCCGGTGCTCTTGATGGCTGCAATCGCGTCTTCCGGATTTTCGATGCCGGGGATCTCGACGATGATGCGCCGATCCCCCTGCACCTGGACGACGGCCTCGGCCACGCCCAGGCCGTTAACGCGGTTCTCGATAATGGTGCGGACGGCTTCCATCGCCTGGGCGTCGATCTTCTCACCCGGCGGCACGTCGGCTTCGAGGAGGACGCGGATGCCGCCCTTCAGGTCCAAGCCGAGCTTGAGGTTCAGATCACGGCCGAAAATCGTGGGGTGATCGATGGGTAGCGCAATCCAGATGGCAAGCGCGTACAGGATAAGGACGATGATCAAAGTGCGTGTTGTACGATCCATGGACCAATCTCCCTCGTGTGGACAAGCCTCGGGGGTGAGAACGGGGTCCTCCGGCGGAGAACGACTCTTCCTCCCCCCGGGATGTCGAGTTAAACCGATCAAGTATAGACTAGCCCTTGGGTCATGTCAAAGCGGGGGAAGTCCAATGAGGAGGATACAAAAATGCGCGAGAAGCCCCCGTCTGGTATAATGTGTACCGCAAGTATGCGTTGCGAGCGGCCTATACAACGTGAGCGCAGAGTCTCGCCACGGAGAGGATATGGCATGAGAGAAACGACACTGCAGATTCCGCAAGACATCCTGGATTCGGCACGACTCACCCTCGATGACCTGAGGCTTGAACTGGCCGTCCATTTGTACAAGGAAGGACGGCTCTCCATTGGTAAGGCGCGCGAACTGGCTGGCATGTCCTTGTGGGAGTTCCGTCAGGTCCTGGCAGCCCGGAAGATTCCCCCTCACTATGATGTGGAGGACCTGGAAGAGGATATGACCACCCTCCGCCGGTTAGGACACCTATGATCGTCGTCAGCAATACTTCGCCCATTACAAACCTGGCAGCCATTGACCATTTGCACCTCCTTCGAGATCTCTACGGCCGGATTTACATCCCCAGGGGTGTATGGGATGAACTCAATGCCTTTGGTCGTCCCTGGCCCGGACGGAATGAGGTAGCCGAGGCGGACTGGATTGCTCAGCGTTCTGTGCAGGATAAGAAGGTTGTCGCTGTATTACAACGAGATTTGGACCGTGGGGAAGCAGAAACGATTGCTTTGGCTTTGGAAATGGGGGCGGATCTTGTCCTCCTGGATGAACGGGAAGGCCGCCATATGGCCCAACGGCTTGGCTTGGAGGTCATCGGTGTGGTAGGCATCCTGCTGGCAGCAAAGGCCGAGGGGTTGATAGCGACTGTACGGCCCTTACTTGATGATTTGCGATACAGAGCAGGCTTCTACCTCAGCGACTCGCTGTACACTCAGGTCCTAAAAATCGCTCAGGAGGAATGAAGGACCGGCGTCCCTGTCGAATTTTACCCCCTCTCTCCATCCTCTCTGCCAGGTCCTCCAACCGCGGCTCCGTGTACACCATTCTGCGAGACTTCGGAAGTCTGGACCGCAACGCCGGGCGCTAAACGTAACGAGTCACGAGTAACGAGTAATTCGGGGTGCGAGGATAAGGTTGGTGTAAGGATAAGGAGCCTGGGGGGAAGACAATGATTAACGATTGACGATTAACGATTAAAAAGTTGACGGAAGGACAAGATCGGCCCAACAACGCCAACGTTCGTAACGTTCGTAACGAGTGACGAGTAACGAGTAACCGACTGGCGCGAGAACAAGGTTGATTCTACAGCGCCAACCCACTCGCCCAAATTACGCATTACGCATTACGCATCACGCATCACGCACCACGTATCCCCAATTCCTCGATCTTCCGCAACACGATGGGATGGAGGTAGCCGTTGGAGGCGACGATGCCGTAGGGATTGGCGGGATCCGGCTTGTTGTAGCGGAACGGCCGGCCGTACAGGTCCGTCATCATGCCCCCGGCCGCGTGGAGGATCGCTTCCGGCGCGCAGAGGTCCCACTCCTTCGTGCCCCGGGTGGGATGGACGTACACGTCGGCTTTCTGCAATGCGAGCAACGCGATCTTCATCCCCACACTCCCGTGACGGATCTCGCGCCGGATGCCCAGCGCGGCCATCAGGGCATCCACCTTATCGCTCCGGTGCGAGCGGCTCACGGCCATGACCGCCTGCCCCGGGTCATCGACCGAGGAAACCCGCAGGGGACGCCACCCGTCCTCGTCCCACACCCAGGCCCCTTCGCTGATGATTCCGGCCAGGAGGAGATCACGCGGCGGGGAATAGACCACCCCCAGGGTTGCCGTCCCCGCGACGGCCAAACCCACCATGATACTCCACTGATCCACCCGTTCCGTGAACTCGCGCGTGCCGTCCAGCGGATCCACGCACCACAACCGCCTCCGACCCAGACGGGTCGTCGGGTCATCGGCCGACTCCTCGGCCAGGATCCCATCGTCGGGGAACGCGGAACGCAATCCCCTCACGAGAAAGGCGTTGACCTCCCGGTCCGCCTGGGTGACGGGATCATCCTCCCCCTTGTACTCCACGACCATGTCGGGGGTGTAATAGCGCAACGCGAGGGGGCCCGCGGCCAACACCAGGCGCAAGGCCTCCTCCATTTCCCTCCGAAAACTCAGGATGGGGGGAAGGGGCAGGGAATCGGATGGGTGGAGCATCACATCACCTCCTTTGGGATGGGACGTGGGGCCCTGGGTCCGGGCGGATCCGGGGCCCCACGTGATAGGTCGGGTTAGGGGTAGACGCCGCGGGCTTCCAGGGCCTCGGCCACACGGCTGATGGCCAGGGTGTACGCGGCCGTTCGCAGATCGACCTTCTTGGCCAGGGCCTGATCCCACACCGCGTCGAAGTTCGTGAGCATGATGCGCTTCAACTGCCGCCGGATCTCGTCCTCCGTCCAGAAGAAGGACTGGAGATCCTGCACCCACTCGAAGTAGGAGACGACCACACCGCCCGCGTTGCAGAGAATATCGGGGATGATGGTCACCCCCTTGTCCAGGAGGATTTTATCCGCCTCCACGGTGAGGGGGCCGTTTGCGCCCTCGGCAATGAAGCGGGCCTGGACGTGGGGAGCCAGCTCCTCGTCGATGACGCCCTCCAGGGCGGCCGGCACCAGGACGTCCACGTCCATGGTCAGCAGCTCCCGGTTGGTGATGGGATCGCCCAGGGGGTAGGTGGCCACGGTTCCCGTCTGGTCCGCGTGGCGTTTCAGGTCGAAGGGGTCGATGCCGTTGGGGTTGTACACGCCCCCGTGGACATCGCTCACCGCGACGATCTTCGCCCCCTCCCGGTGCATGGCCATCGCGGCGACGGACCCCACGTTGCCGAACCCCTGGACCGCGACGGTGACATCGTGGAGGTGGACTCCCTTGCGGTGTAAGGTTTCCCGGGTGGTGTACATCACCCCCAGGCCCGTCGCGTCGATGCGACCTTTGGATCCGCCGATGGAGATGGGCTTCCCGGTGACGACCGCGGGGACGGAATAGCCCTTGTGGATGGAGAATGTATCCATGATCCACCCCATGACCTTGGGATTCGTTCCCACATCCGGGGCGGGGATATCTCGTTCGGGACCCAGGAGGATGCTGATTTCCGCCGTGTAGCGACGGGTGAGACGTTTGAGCTCGCCCTCGGAAAGCTCCGCGGGGTCCACGGCCACGCCGCCCTTCGCTCCCCCGTAGGGCAAGTCCATGAGCGCGCATTTCCACGTCATCCACATGGCCAAAGCCCGCACCTCGTCCAGGGTCACACTGGGGTGATAGCGGATGCCCCCTTTGGTGGGGCCCTTCACCGTGCTGTGGTGGACCCGATAGCCGGTGAACATGCGCAGCCGTCCGTCATCCATGATCACGGGGAAATGGACGATAAGCTCCCGCTTGGGGGTGAGGAGGAACTCCTGAATGTCCTCGGCGAGGTTGAGATGCTGGGCCGCCTCGAGGAACTGGGCCTTGGCCACCTCGTACGCGCTTCGCCTTTTCGCTTCTTCGGGCATGACGAACCTCCTTCTTCCTTGTAAGGTGATGGGGACATGTGCCACGCCGGACACATCCCAGGTTGCGTTTTTTCGCCTCCCGACCCGACGCCCGGCCGCTTTCCGGCATTCCGGAACTCGACCCAATAAAATAGGGAGATCGGTTCCCCTCACGAGGAGCCGTATCTCCCTCATGCTGTCTGTCCGTATGAGGCCGTCGGGGTGTCCCCGCGGCCGAATCTGTCAGGGTACGATGACCACGACGCCGCGCCGGACCGGACGCGTCCGGAGGCAAAGCACTCCGGCCAGGGATATTAGCGCAAAGTGGTCATTTAGGCCACTTTCGCCAGGACGTTGGTCGGGGAAAATCGAACGGGGGCACCGGCCCGCCCTTGCCGGTGCCCCCTATCAGAAAGGAGGAGAAGAAGGTGCTTCACTTCATATAATACGCACCTCCTTCTCCTGTGCTTGACGCCTAACTGACGGTTACCCTACGATTACCTGACGGCTATAGGGATACCGCGGCTGTCCCGCTGCTCACTTCTTTTCCACCACGCGAAACACAATGCGTCCACGCTTGCGGATGAACTCCAGTTCCAGTCCCAACTCCTCGGCCGCCTTCTTGAGACGATTCTTCACCGTCAGCCGGTTTTCCTCCGGATCGAGCACGATCTCACCGCCCTCTCCGGGTGCTAAATTCTGCAAGAAGGCCTTAAACTCCTCGATGGCCTTTCGCCGGGCCAGCGTACGAGGAGAAGGTTGTCGTCGCATTTTCATCGCTTCGAGTTCCTCTGCGCTCAGCTTTTTCATTTGTGCCATGATTCCGTCCTCCCGGTTCTTTATGGTTTTTCTCCGCTCCGGCAAAAATACCGGAGTGGGGGTACTTCATACTATATCACAACTTCCGGTACGACGTCCCCCATTCGGGGTTATTCTACACATTATGCGCTCCCCTGTCAATTCGACGCAGCCCGCGGGAACGAAATCGGGAGGGAGGAGATCGGGGATTGGCGATTAGGCATGGGATATCGAGGTATCGAGCATTGAATACTGGAGAAACGGGGGACGGAATAAAAACAGGGGAAGCGAATAACCGGGCAAAGTCCCCGGAAAGGGCATGGCCGAACGGGCCCCTTAATTGGGAAAACCTCCCGACTCGTGGTATCCTCCCCCAGGGTTATATTTTGAGAAATGCGGTAGGGATGATGCACGAACGCACGGCTAAAGGGTTGGAATGGCATACCATCCGGGAGAACCTGGCGCGGTACACGTCCTTTTCCGCGGGCCGCGACCTGGCCCTGCGCCTGGAACCGGTGATGAACTTGCAGGACGTACGA
>WGAA01000071.1 GCA_015489285.1 Anaerolineae bacterium
CCCCGGCCCCCTGGAACTCACCTGTCCCCTGGAGGAGGAACCGCCCCGCGCGCCGGTGGCGGCCCGACTGCGCACCCAACGCTGTCTCGCCGCGCTTTCCCTGGCCGACCTCATCGACCTGGCGCGGGGCAGGGAGGAGGGGCTATGGCTGAACGACCGCCTGTGTGCGTCCTGCCCGCTCCACCGAGCTCATCCGGCCATTGAACACACCGTGCAGCAGGCCAACACCCTTCTGGCAGCCTGGGGGACTGCCGCCCGCGTGTACACGTACACCCTCCATTCCGAGCGCCTGCGCGCGCCTCACCCCGTAGCGGAACACACGGTGGGAGAAAAAGCCTACTCCCGTCGTGAACTCTTCACCCTCTTCAAGGACTACCTGGTCCGGGCCGCGGCCTCCATTGCCGAAGACCTCATCCCCGACGTCCAGGAGGGCAACGTGCGGCCCCTGGACGAACGCTTGCAGCAGCGCGTTCCCCCCCATCGGCGCCACCTGACCGCGGCCTTACGCCGGTTGGGATCCCCGAAAGAAGAGACCATCGACCTGAGCGACCTGCCGTGGACGGTGGTGAACGTGAGCGACGCCTGTTCCGCCTGCGGCCTCTGTGCCCGATTCTGCCCTACGGGCGCGTTACGCTTCTACCTCACCCCGCCCCGGGGAGAGGAAAAAGGGCACTTCACCTTGACCTTTGTTCCTCCGGACTGTGTCGATTGCGGCGTCTGTCTCCTCGCGTGCCCGGAGGACGCGATCTCCTACGGTCACACGATATACACCTCGTGGCTCATCACACGGGAGGAGGCCCTGCTGCACGAGGGGACCGTCGTGCCCTGTGAGGGGTGTGGTTTACCCACGGCGGAGGGGGATCCGCCCCTGTGCTACACGTGTAAAGCCCAGCGTCGGCGGCAAGCCAGGCTCACCGCCGACGCCGAGCGCAAACTCTCCACTCCCTTTTCCCTCGAAGATCTGAACCGGGAATAAGGCTTCGCGCCTCCCCTTCCCGGACGTCCTCAACGGGTACCGAAGTACGCGTTGTCGAACCCGGCCATGCGCAGGAGGTTCCCCGTTACGGAGAATTGCACCTGCACCTGGGTCGTGCGCGGGTCAAAGGCCCACTGCGTCCCCGCTCCCACGTCCACGGACCACGTCTTCCAGAAGGGGGAAAGGGGGATGTCCACGGGAACCGTGACCTCCCCGATGACCCGTCCGTTTGCGGCCAGTTCGACGAAGGTCACCCGTGGCCGAATGCCCTGCGTTGCCCGCACGTCCACACGGAAGGTGTAGAGGCGATGGGCGTTCACGGGCACCGGATCCGACGTCCACGTCCCGCAGTAGCCGAAGAAACAGCTGCCGATGAAGATGGAGGACGAGCCGTCACTGGCCACGGCATGTGTCCAACCGATGCCGGGGCCGCGGCTGAACCACCCTATGGGCATGCTGTTGAAGAAGTTCCCGATCTCGAAGGAAGGATTGGGCAGCAAGTTCGGCCCAAGAGGGAAGGGAACGGACGTGGGTGTGGCCGTCGGCCGAGGGGTAGGCGTGGCCGTGGGTACGGGTGTGGATGTAGGACGCCGGGTCGGTGTGGCCGTCGGCGTCGGTGTGGGTGTGGACGTGGGACGGCGGGTGGGCGTGGCCGTCGGCGTCGGTGTGGATGTAGGGCGACGGGTGGGTGTGGCTGTCGGCGTCGGTGTGGATGTAGGGCGACGGGTGGGTGTGGCTGTCGGCGTCGGTGTGAAGGTGGGGCGACGGGTCGGTGTAGCCGTCGGCGTCGGTGTGGATGTAGGACGGCGGGTGGGTGTGGCCGTCGGCGTCGGTGTGGATGTGGGACGCCGGGTGGGTGTGGCCGTCGGCGTCGGTGTGGATGTAGGACGGCGGGTAGGCGTCGCCGTCGGTGTGGGTGTGGACGTAGGGCGACGGGTCGGTGTGGCCGTCGGGGTCGGCGTGGACGTCGGACGGCGAGTTGGCGTGGGTGTGGGGGTGGCGGACGCGACGCCGGTGACCGAACGGCCCGCGTTCAGGCGCCCCTTCCCCAATTTGCCGCGGTAGGAGGGGTTCTTGCCGTCGATGTTATCCGCCCCGTCCTCTAGAGCCTGCTCAATGCGGTCGGGCCCCCAGCCGGGGTGCAGCGCCTTGACCAGCGCGGCGACGCCCGCAACGAGGGGGGAGGCCATGGAGGTGCCGCTCATGGACGCGTATTCCCCCTTGGAGGTGAGGTACGTCGAGACGATGCCCACGCCGGGCGCGGATATATCCACCCACGTTCCGTAGTTGGAGAAGTTGGCCTTCGTGTCATCCCGGTCCGTGGCAGCCACGGCGATGACGTGGTCGAAAGCCGCCGGGTAGGATGGGTCCTCACTGTTGTTGTTTCCTGCAGCGGCAACAAGGAGTACCTGATGGTTGTAGGCGTAGTTGACGGCATCGCGCAGGGTGTTGGAGGCCACGCTGCTCCCCAGGCTCAGGTTGATGATGTGGGCCCCCTTGTCCGTCGCGTGGACGATGCCCTTGGCGATCTTGCTTACCGAAGTGCTGGTGCTGTTGTCGGGGAACACCTTGACGGGCATGATGGTCGTGCGCCAGCCCGCGCCGGCCACCCCAATGCCGTTGTTCCCCGTCGCCGCCACGATCCCCGCAACGTGGGTCCCGTGCCCCTGCGTGTCCGTGGGGTCCGCATCGTCCTCTCCGAAATCATACCAGGTCGAAGGATCGCTCAGGCGATCCTTCAAGTCCTGATGCTGTAAATCGACGCCTGTGTCCACGACGGCCACCACAACACCCGCATCGCCCTGGGTGACATCCCACGCCTTGGGGCTTTGGACCTTGGAATGGGCCCACTGGTCCCGATAGCGGGGATCGTTGGGCACGGTGTCGAAGAGGGAGACAAGGGTATTCACTTCGCCGAAACGCGCCCCCAGCATGCGGACAATGGCCCGCAACATCTCGTCATCGGGGAGGCCCTTGGAGAACCACACTTCGAAGACGTTCAATTGGGGGATCTCGTCGACCACATGGCCTCCGTAGAAGCCCAGTTGCCAATCCATCCATTCCCGGGAAACCGGGTTGGGCATTCCGATGAGAACCGTGTCGGGTGACCCGTCAGCCGCGCCGGTTGCACGCCCCCAAGCCCCACCACTCCCCTGAACGAAGGGGATGTATTGGGGATGAGGGGAATCGGCGAGACCAATGACGGGTACGGCTGAGACGAGAATGACGAATACCAAAGTCAGGGTGAGAATTTTGTGGTGCTGAGTTGACCATCGTGACATCGCAGGTTGTACCTCCTCCACTGAGTGAATTGTGCTTGAGAATGGGCTGCCCCTTGTCGGGAGGCTTCATATCGGTATGGGCCCTACCTTCCTCAACGCACGCGTCACGTATTTGGTTACGCGATTCTATCCGACTTACAAACAGAAAGGACACATTTAATTAGACGGAATCCTGGCCGACGGGTTACATGAGTCCGCGAGGTTTTCGGAAGGGTGAAGTCTCCCGGCCTGCCATGCGTCAGGCGCCGGACGTGATGCGTGATGCGTGATGCGTAACGTCATTCGTCATGCGTCAGGAGGCGGTGAGGAAGTCGGCACCGGAGGCGTGGCTTGGCCTGATGACGTGATGCGTAACGTAGGGCCAGGTTGGCATTATAGAGTCCGCCTTGTGTGCGCGTCAGCCCTTTAATCGTTAATTGTCAATCGTTAATCGTTGTCTTCCCACGCCATCCAATTACTCGTTACTCGTGACTCGTTACCCGGCATAAAAAAACCCCGTGACCTTGCGGCCACGGGGTGAATTTCAAAAGTCGGTGGGATTAGAATTCACCGAAGTCCGCGCCTGTGGGCGCCGGCGCCTTTTCCTTCTCCGGGATGTCGGTGATGAGCGCCTCGGTGGTCAGGATCATGGCCGCGA
>WGAA01000072.1 GCA_015489285.1 Anaerolineae bacterium
ACCCCACACCTCCCCGCCGCGTCCCACCTCGGCCCCCACCCTCGTCGACTGGGGAGATGCCCCCTTACAGGGGTCCTTTTACGGTCGCGACGAAGAACGCAAGCGGCTACGCACCTACATCCTCGAGGAACGACGACAACTCATCGGCATCTGGGGGGCCGGAGGCATCGGCAAGACGGCCCTTGCCGCGCGCGTCGCCCAGGACGTCGCCCCCTCCTTCGAGTGCGTCCTCTGGCGGTCCCTGCGCAATGCCCCCCGCCCCACCACCTTCCTGCAAAACGTCATCCTCGTCCTCTCCCCCCAACACAGCGTCGAACTCGGAGCGGACGTGGAATCCCTCATCCTCACCCTCATCGACATCCTCCGACAGCGGCGCTGCCTCCTCGTCATCGACAACCTGGAAAGCATCCTCCAGACGGGGGCTCAGGCCGGCTTCTGTCAGGAAGGGTACCGGGCCTATTGCGACCTCATTCGACGCCTGGGGGAGACCCCCCACAACAGTTGCGTCATCCTCACCGGCCGGGAACGGCCCGCCGTCTTCGCCCTCTGGCAGGGCCGCCTCCCTCGCGTCGCCTCCCTGGAGATCCGGGGCATGGACCTGGAAAGTGCTCGCACCTACCTGCAGGACCTGGGGCTCTCCACGGAGGGGGAGGACTGGAAATCCCTGGTCCACACCTACGGGGGCAACCCCCTCATGCTCGCGCTCAGCGCGGAAACCATCCGCGAGATCTTCCACGGCGACATCCGCGCCTTCCTCCGCAGTGGGCACTACGCGGTGGGGGACGTGCGGGCCCTCCTCGAGGAACAGGTGAGCCGCCTCTCCCCACTGGAACAGGACATCATGGCCTGGCTGGCCATCGAACGTGAACCCGTCCCCCCGGACGTCCTGGCCCAGGACATCCTGGACCCCGGCGCGGCCTCCGCCATCCCCCCTGCCCTGACCTCCCTTCGCCGCCGCCACCTCATCGAACGGGTCGGAACCCACTTCACCCTGCAGAACGTTATCATGGAGTACATGACCGACCGCATCCTGGAGGGGATGGAGGAAAGCGTGGTGAAGGGGGACCTGCGATACATGGACCGGTACACTCTGATGAAGACCACCGTGCCCGAATACGTGCGGGAACACCAGGTTCGGGTCCTCCTGGAGCCCTTATTGGCCGCGCTCCGCAGTGTGTACGGCAGTGACCGGCGGGTGGAACGCCGCCTGCGGGATCTCGTCCGGCGGGCGCGGGAGATGACCCCGCCCCCGGCCGGATACGCGGGCGGCAACCTCTTCAACCTGTTGGGCCATCTCCGGGGCGCGCTGGACGACCAGGACTTCGCCGAACTCACCCTGCGTCACATCCACGCTCGGGGCCTCAGCCTGCGCAACGCCTCCCTGGCCCAGGCCCACGTCGTGCACGGGCACTTCTCCCACGCCTTCAGCTTCGTCCTCGACGTGGCCTTCAGCAGCGACGGCCGCTATCTGGCCGCAGGGCTGGACAACCGCGACGTGTGGGTCTGGCGCCTTCCCCAGGGGACCGAGGGACTCGTCCTCAGCGGGCACAAGGATTCCGTGCGCGCGGTCGTCTTCCACCCTCAGCGTCCCATCCTTGCCAGCGGCGACGACAAGGGTCTCATCTGCCTCTGGGACCTGGAGGAGAACGCCTGCATCAAGACCATCTCCGCGCACGCGGGCCGGGTGCGGGCCCTGGCCTTCTCCCCCGACGGCACTTCCCTCTTCAGCGGCAGCGACGACGGTTTCGTCCGCCAATGGACCCTCACCCCACCCGGACGCCTCGTGCGTGAATTCCCCCACGAAGGGGAAATCCGCTCCCTGGCCGTCCACCCCTCGGGCGAGTGGATAGCCACGGGCACCGACCGGACCCGCGTTTTCCTCTGGGACGCGCGCAAGGGCGAGCAGATCGCCGTCAGAAACATCCAGGGCCATGTGGCCTGGGGGCTCGCCTTCCACCCCCGGGATCCCCTCCTGGCGGGCGGGATGTACCCCAAGGGCATCTTCGTGTGGCGCGTCCCCTCCCTTCGCCGTGTCGCCACGCCGGAAAGCGCGGACGTCATCTTGTGGGACGTGACCTTCAG
This sequence comes from Anaerolineae bacterium, assembly GCA_015489285.1. Lineage (GTDB taxonomy): Bacteria > Chloroflexota > Anaerolineae > JAADDB01 > JAADDB01 > JAADDB01. The sequence goes on from WGAA01000072.1 coordinate 2,083, forward strand.
TCCCCAGGGGGACGCGCTCATCGCCATCGGCGACGATTGGACCGTGCGCATATGGCGGACCCGGGATTGGCGTCTGGAGCGCACCTTCCTCGGGCACATGGCCTCCCCGCGGGGCGTGGACGTTCACCCCGGCGGCCGTTACATCGCCAGCGGCGGACGGGATTACACCGTGCGCCTGTGGGACCGGGAAAAGGGGGAACAGATTCGCGTCTTCTCCGGCTATCACACCATCGTCACCCACGTGGAACACCTCCCCGACCGGGGGATCATCGTCACCGGTGACAGTGATGGCACCCTTCGCCAGTGGTCCCCGGACGCGGGGACGCCTCGCGTGCGCTGGGGAGGACATCGGGGGTCCATCCGCAGCATCGCGGTCCATCCCGGTCGCGGGTGGATCGTGACCGGAGGAGACGATGGACGGGTTCTCATCCGGGAGGTGGAGAGCGGCCGCGTCATCCGCAAGATCCGACAGAAAACCCCCGTCCTCGCGGTGGCCCTGGACGCTGCGGGGGAAACGGTCGCGGTCAGCGCGACCGACACCCGTCTCCACCTGTGGGACATTTCGACGGGGGAACGCATACGCGTTCTGGAGGGACATACCTCCTGGGTGGAAGATATCCTCTTCACTCCCGAGGGCACGTTGATCAGCGCCAGCGACGACCGCACCATTCGCCTGTGGGATGTGAAGGAAGGACGAACGGTGCGCATCCTCCGGGGGCACACGAGCTGGATTTACGCCATCGCCCTCAGTCCCCAGGGGGACCGATTGGCCTCGGCCAGCGAAGACCGCACCGTGCGCCTGTGGGACCTGGCATCGGGGCAGGAGATTCGGGTGCTGGAAGGCCACGAGGATCTGGTGTGGGACGTCACGTGGTCCTGGGACGGCCGTTGGGTTGCCGGTGCCAGCCCCGATGGGACCGCGTGCGTGTGGGACGTGGAAAGTGGACGCCTCGTGCGCCGCTTCAACCACGGCGAACGAGTCAGCGCCGTGCGCTTCCTCCCCCACAGTCCCCGGCTCATCACCGGCGGTGAGGATGGGGTCCTGCGCGTTTGGGACGTGCTCGATGGCACCCTCGTGCGCACCCTGGGCCCGGACCGCCTGTACGAGAACCTGGACATCACCGGCACGTCCGGGTTGACCCCGGCCCAAAGGCATTCCCTCATCGCCCTGGGCGCGGTACAAAGGACGGGGAAGGAGGAACCTACTCCCAGCGCAGGCGCCAGACGCCCAGGGCAAGGAAGAGGGCGGTGAAGGCGAGCAAGGCGCCGATTTCGGGAAGGACGTCGCTCACGCCGCCCCCACGGGCGATGATGACGGTGAAGGCCTGCATGGCCCAGGTGGAGGGCAACAGGTGCGCCACTTTCTGGTACAGGGGCGGGGTGATCTCCAGCGGCCACCAGGCCCCACCGAGGGCCGCCAGCGTCAACGAGGAGAGCACGATCACGCCGTTTGCCTGCCGTGGGTCCCGCACCAGGGTGCTCAGAGCGATGCCCAGGGCCACCACAGAGAGCGCGAACGTCAGGGCGACCACCGTCAGGGCGAAGGGGGATTGACCCCAATTCACGTGGAAAAGCCACTGTCCGGCCAGAATGAGGACGGCCATCTGCATCACCCCCAGGCTCAGCCGCCCCACCATCTTCCCCGTCAGGATAACCGTTTTCGACACCGGCGTGACCAGGAGCCGACGCAGCGTGCCCCGCACGCGCTCGCTCACCAGGGCCTCGGCCGCGCCCAGGAGGGTAATGAGCGTCCAGGTGACCAACTGCCCCGCAGATGCCTGCTCGAACCCGCTCAGCCCCGCGGCCTGACGGCCGCGGCCAACGGATTTCACCTCCACCCGCACGGGCACGTGTTCCAGGGCCCGGTAGGCGGCCTCGAAAGCGGCGTAGAAGAACACCTTCCGCTCCGTCGGCGAGGAGAAGGGCCGTAGCCGTTCGGCCGTCTGCAAGACCAGTCGGGCCACGGACGCAGCCCGCACCACGGGGGTCAGCGCGGCCCGCACGCTTGCCGCAGCGGAGACCGCGTTCACGCTCTTCTCCAGCCGTCGGACGTGGATGACCGCTTCGTCGCCTTGCAGAACGCGTGCCTCCGTCCCGCGGGGGATGATGACCTCCAGGGGGACCTTCGCCTCCCCCGCCGCACTTTGCACGGCCAGGGACGATGAGGAGGCCAGCGCGTCCACGATGTGCCGGGAGAGCCGACTTCCATCCTCGTCCACCACCCGCACCGGGATGCGGGCCTCCTCTCTCGAAAACGCGTTCCCCATGCTCACGCCCAGGACGGCCGTGAAGAGGAGGGGAAGGACGAAGAAGACGACCCACGTCATTCGTTCCGAGAACTCGATGCGGATGTCCTTGACGGCAATGGCCAGGATGCGCCTCACAGCATCTCCCCCCATCTTACCCTCATATCTCCTGCATCCGTCGCCGGAACAGGGCGACCGCGATGACCAGGAGCACCGCGGCCATGACGAAGAGGGCCAGGGCTTCGTCCCCCACGTCCAGGACCGATGCGCCTTCGGCCAGCGCCCGGAAGCCGTCCAACGCCCAGGCGTTGGGGGAAATCAGGCTGACCGTGCGCAGCCAGCCGGGCAAGGCCCAGCGGGGAAAGAAATTCCCCGCGGCGGCGCTGAAAATCAGCGCCAACGCCGTGCTCCCGGCACTCACCTGGGCCGAAGTGCGGGCCAGGGCAGCGATCAATAAGCCCCAGCCGGAAGCCGCCGCGGTGACCGCAATCACCAGCAACGCCACCCCCGTTGGCGTTCCCCAGCGGATGTGGAACAGGAGCCCATCGGCCAGGACCAAAATGGTCATCTGGCTCAAGCCCACCAGGAACGTCCCCAGCATCTTCCCCCCGAGGACCTGGACCGGCGTCGAAGGGGTGACCAGCAGGCGGGCGAGCGTGCCCAGCTCCTGTTCGCTCAGGATGGTGCGCGCGGCCGCGGCCACCGTGAACAGCAGGAAGAAGACGGCCATGCTGGGGGCCATGTACCCGCGCCAATCGAATGCCGTCGCCTTGCGCCCGCTCACGTCCTCCACCCGTACCTCCAGAGGGTGCACCGCGTCCAGGTGGCGAACCGCTTTTCGGGCCAGGGTCACGCTTTCCGGGGGACGGGCACAGCCTCGCGCGGCGAGTTGCTGCACCAGCACCTCCACGGCCACGCGGCGGGTGGCCATCTCTCCCAGCACCGCGGAGAGGGCCTCCTCCACCGCGGACGCGCCGATGGGGTGGGTCGGATCGGTGTAGAGGACCACGGTGGCTTCCTCCCCGCCCCTTTCGTTCTCCAGCAGCGCCGTGAAATCGGCCGGGATGACGATGGCCGCCACCGCGTCCCCCGCCTCCACGGCCGCGCGCGCGGACTCGGGATCCCGGGCCTCCTGAACGGCGAAGACTTCGGCCATCTCCGGGGTGTGGAACGCGTCCACCAGGGCGCGACCCAGCGTGCCCTCATCCTGGTTGACCACGAGCACGGGGACCGCGTGCAATTCCCCGGTGCCGCTGCGGCCGAAGGCGAACCCGGTCACCAGGGTGAGCACCAACGGCGTGAGGATGAACCCCAGCACCACGCCCGTGTTGTGCAACGCGGTGTACAAATCCTTCCAGGCGATGAGGATGACCTTGCGCATGACGGTGCCTCGTCCCTCAATCCCGCAAAGCCCGACCGGTGAGGTGGAGGAAAAGGGTCTCCAGGTTGGGCTCTTCAATGTCCACCCGGCGCACCCGCACCCCCTGTTCGGTGACGATGCGCATCACGTCGGGTAACGCGGTGGCCGCGTCGGGCACTTCCAGGATGATCTGGCGGTCGGAAAAGGAGGCCTGCAACACGGTCGGTGCCGCGCGCAGCACGTCCAGCAGGGACGCGTCCACGAATTCCTCCGCCAGGTGGAGGCGCAAGGTGTCCGTCTCCCCCACCATGCGCGTCAATTCCGCCAACGTCCCCAGGGCGATGAGTTCGCCGTGGTCGATGATGGCGATACGGTGGGAGAGTTCCTCGGCCTCCTCCATGTAGTGGGTGGTGTAAATGATGGTCGTTCCCCGGCGGTTGAGTTCCTTGACCAGGTCGAGGATGCGGCGACGGCTTTGCGGGTCGATGCCCACCGTGGGTTCGTCCAGGAAGAGGATGCGGGGTTTGTGCAGGAGCCCGGCGGCGAAGTTCAGGCGGCGCTTCATCCCGCCGGAGAATGTGCCCACCCGCTCCTTTGCCCGTTCGGCCAGGCCGACCAGGTCCAGCATCTCCTCCACGCTCGTCCGCAAGGTTTTGCCGCTCAGCCCGTACATACGCCCCCAGAAGAGGAGGTTCTGCCGGGCCGAGAGTTCGTCGTAAAGGGCGACCTCCTGGGGCACCACGCCGATGATGCGCTTGACGGCCAGGGGCTCCCGGACGACAGAGTGCCCGGCGATCAGCGCGTCGCCGGCAGTAGGGCGCAGGAGGCCGCTGAGCATGGCGATGGTCGTCGTCTTCCCCGCGCCGTTCGGCCCCAGAAAACTGAAGATCTCCCCTTCCTCCACCTGGAAGGAGATGCCCTTGACGGCAACCGTGCCCGAAGGGGGATTGTACTGCTTCGTGAGAGCCCGCACTTCGATGATCGGTGGCATCGCAACTCCTCGTTCCCAGCCGGAGCGAACTAAAACGTGATGCGTAATGCGTGATGCGTAACTCAAGGCAAGGTTGGCTTTGTAGAGTAACGCCGGGCGGTTTAGCGCCCGGCTCATCATAGCGAAGGCCTACGGCTAACGAGTGACGAGTAACGAGTAACCGGATGGCGTGGGTACAAGGTTATCGCCACAGAGCCAAGCTTGTCTTCAAGTCACGCATCATGTCATCAACCCA